>JBDTMD010000182.1:0-4965 GCA_039934435.1 Burkholderiales bacterium | reverse complement strand
GCTGATCGCCTTGCAGGCGCGCGCCACGGTCTCGATCAGCAGCCGCAGGTCGGCGTTGATCCTGCCGGAGTGCTGGCGCTGGATGAGGAACTGGCTGAGCGTGACGCGGCGCATGGCGGTGAGTCCGGAAAAGGGGCGCAGGAATCTTCGACGAGCGCCCGGGCGGCGTCAAGCGGAAGCGCGCGAGCGCATCTGCTCCGAGTACATGGCGTAGCCGTTACGACCCTGCTGCTTGGCATGGTACATGGCGGCATCGCCATTGCGCAGCAGCGACTCCACATCATGGCCGTCGTGCGGCGACGCGGCGACGCCGCACGACACCGACATCGTCAGCTCGTGCTCGTCCAGCAGCAGCGGCTGGCCGACGAGGTCCACGATCTTGCGGGCGACGATTTCGAGGTCGCCGACCTCCTTGAAGCCTTCGACCACCACCACGAACTCGTCGCCGCCGAGCCGCGCCACCAGGTCGGCGGCGCGCACGCTGCGCCGCAGGCGCGCGGCCACTTCGCACAGCACGCGGTCGCCGGCGTCGTGCCCGAGGGTGTCGTTGATCTTCTTGAAATGATCGAGGTCCATGAAGAACACGGCGATGCGGCGCCCGTGGCGCGCACCCTGCGCGAGCGCGTGCTGCAGGCTGTCGGTGAGCGCGGCGCGGTTGTGCAGGCCGGTGAGGTTGTCGCGCGTCGCCATCTTGCGGATGGTGTCGAAGGCCGCGGCCAGCTCGGCGTGGCTCACCCGCAGGCGGTAGCGCAGCTCGCTGATCTGGCCGCCCAGCATGCCGAACCAGGGCAGCGCGAATGCCAGCAGCAGCCAGCTGAACCACTCGAGGTACACGTTCTGGATTGTTTCGGGGCGAAAGTGCATCAGCAGGTTGATCACCAGCGCGTAGGCGGCAAGCGTATACAGAATGAGCGTCACGTTTCCGCGCCGGTTCAGGCGGTACACGCCGAACAGGAAAACGATGAAGGTGAATACCAGCGCCAGGCCGCGGCCGCTGTCCAAGTGGTAGATGATGTACATCTGCAGCGTGAGGGCGATGAATATCTGCGCCCGCGTCAGGCTCGGATCGGCGAAGCGCAGGTTGAGGCCGCTGCGGAACGTGGCGTAGAGCGCGACATTGATGATTGCCATTGCCGCCAGCGTGACGACCGCGAATGTTCCCGGCATGAGGCCGAATGCCCACACCAGGGCGATCAGGATCGCTGCAACCACATAGGTGAGCGTCGCGAGCAGAAAGCGGCGCATGCGCACGGCCTGCTTCTGCTCGGTCGTCAGCGGTGCGATCGGGGTCTGGAACGTCTGCGTGAGATCCGGCATTGTTTTACTTGAAGAACTGGCCACTTGCGCGCGCGCCATTCTACGTAGGATTGTCGCCAGCCGCGAGACAAAAAGGTAAAAGTCTGACGGCTGCCGCAGCTCAGCGCGCTGCGCGCTGCCAGCGCCGCGCCAGCCATCCGCCGCCGAGCAGGAGCGCCGACATCGACCAGAATACCGGCGCCATGCCAAGCGCCGCGCCGAGCGCGCCCATGGCAAGCGGCAGTACGGTCGAGCTGCCGCTGAGCATCGTGGTGCGGATGCCGATCACCTCGCCCTGGCGCCCGGCCGGCGACGCGGCATAGAGCAGCGACATGATGAAGGGTTGCGCGCAGCCCAGGCCGAGGCCAAGCACGAACGACAGCGCCATCAGCGGCGCTGCGCTCTGCGCCAGCGGGAACAGGCCATAGGAAACGGCGGCCACGATCATCGCCGCCGCCACCATCGGCCATTCGCGCACGTGGCGCGCCAGCCGCGGCAGCGCGAGGCGCACGGCAAACGTCGCCGCGGAAAACGTGCCCATGACGATGCCGATGACCGACGCCGACAGGCCGATGCGCGTGCCGTAGATCGGCACGATAAAAGCGTACAGGTCCCAGCCCATGGCGAGCACGCCGCTGGCGATAAATGCGTGGCGCAGCCGCGCGTCGCGCAGCAGGTCGGCAAGGTGGCGCGCGCCGGCTTCGGACTTCGGCGCGGCATGCGCCGGCAGGCGCCGGCGGCGGCGCCACAGGATCGCCGCGGCGGTGGCTGGAAAGACGGCAAGCGCGAGAAAGGCGACGCGGTGGCCGAGGCCGTCGATGGCGAACCCGGCGACCAGCGGCCCGCAAAAGCCGCCCACGGAAAAACCCAGCGCCAGCCAGCTGAAACTGGCCGCCCGCTCCGCGGGCGCGGCGAGCGCGCCGACGGCGTTGTTCAGCGCCACATGGGTAAAGAGAAAGCCCAGGCCGATCAGCATTGCGGCAAAGTACAGCGCGGCGAGGCTCGGCCAGACGGCCGGCAGCAGCACGCCGGCCGCTACCACCAGCAGACCGGCGAGCAGCGGCCCGGCCGCGCCGATGCGATCGATGCGCCGGCCGGCGTGCACCGCGAGCAGCATCGGCAGGGCGGCGTACAGCGACATCAGCAGCCCGACCGTGAGCGGCGTCACGCCGAGCGCGATCGCGTACAGCGACACCGTCACGCGGCTGCCGACAAAACCGATATGGGCGAGAACCGTAAGGACGAAGAGCAGGCGCAGCGTCATGCCGCGGCCGGCCGCGGCGCGTTCGCCGTCACCAGCGCCACGCCGAGGCAGATGACGACGATGCCGGCGAACGTGAGTACGCCCGGCACCACGCCGAACAGCAGGTACTCCAGCACCACGGCGACGATCGGCGTCAGGTAGATGATGCTCGTCACCTTGGTGGCGTGGCCCCGGCGCATCAGCGTGTGCAGCGCGTTGACGGCAAAGATCGAGGCAAACACCACCAGAAAGGCGATGCTGCCGAACAGCGCCCAGGTCCACTGCACGCGCGCACCCTCGAAAACGAAGGCGAGCGGCGTCAGCAGCAGCAGCGAGGCGGCGAACTGGATCCAGGCGGCGCTGTACAGGTTTACCGTGGGGCAGAACACGCGCTGGTAGAGCGTGCCGGCGGTTACGCCCGCCAGCGACACCGTGATGGCGACGAGCGCACCCAGCGTCATCTCGCGCACTTCGATCTTGTGCCACACCAGCAGCAGCACGCCGGCCAGGCCGAGCGCGATGCCGGTCCACTGCCGCGGCACCAGGCGTTCATGCATCCAGCGCCGCGCGACCAGAGCCGTGAGCAACGGCTGCGCCGTGAGGATCAGGGCGACAATGCCGGCGGACAGGCCGAGGTACTGCGCGTAGTGGCTGCCCGAGAGCTGGATGCCGTGCATCAGCAGGCCGGCGGCGACGACGTGCGCCAGCTCGCGCGGCGCGCGCGGCCAGTCGGGGCGCAGGTACAGCAGCAACGGCGCGAGGCACGCGAGGCCGAAGGCGTAGCGCAGCGCGAGGAAAGTGAACGGCGCCGCGTACTGGATGCCGATCTTGGTGGCGATGTAGCCCGAGCCCCAGACGACGACGAAATACCACGCCAGCAGGGAATCGACCCAGCGGCGCGCCGCGGGACTGTCTAGGGCCAGAGCGGCAGGCCGGCGAGGCCGGCGGTCTCGGGCTGACCGGTCATCAGGTTGGCGTTTTGCACCGCTTGCGCCGAGGCGCCCTTGCCCAGGTTGTCGATGGCGCCGAGCGCCACCACCAGACCGGTGCGCGCGTTTACCGCGTACGACAGGAAGGCGAGATTCGAGCCGGTGGCCCAGCCGGTGTGCGCGCTGCGGCCCTTGTCGAGCGGCATGACCTTGACGAAGGGCTCGTCGCGATAGCAGGCCGCGGCCGCCGCGTACAGGCGCTTCGCGTCCGCCGTGCCCCTGGGGCGGGCGTAGCAGGTGGCGAGAATTCCGCGCGTCATCGGCACCAGGTGCGGCGTGAATGCGACGCTCGCTTTCCTGCCGCACACCTGCGACAGCACCTGCTCCATTTCCGGCACGTGCGGATGCGCTTCCAGCCCGTAGGCGAACAGGTCCTCGTTGGTTTCCGCGTAGCCGAAGTCGCTGGCGCCGCCGCGGCCGGTGCCGGTGACGCCGCTCTTGGCGTCGATGACGATGCTTTCGGGCTCGACCAGCCCTTCCTTGAGCAGCGGGGCGAGTGCGAGCAGCGCCGCGGCCGGATAGCAACCTGGGTTGGCGATGCGCGTGGCGCCGCGGATCCGGTCGCGCTGCCCCGGCAATTCCGTGAGGCCGTAGGTCCATCCATCGACGAAGCGATGGTCGCCGCCGACATCGACGATGCGGATGGCCTTCGCCACCCGGGCGAGCGGTTCGCGCGACTTGCCGGTGGGCAGCGAGGCGAACAGCAGCTCGATGCCCGAAATTTTCTCCGGGACGAAGCGCTCGATCGTCAGCTTGCCCGCGGCATGGCCGGCGAGGGCGGGAAAGCGCTGCGCCAGCGTTTGCCCGGCGGTGGATTCGCCGCCGACATAGGCGATCTCGAAGCCGGGATGGCCGGCAGTGAGGCGCAGGAGCTCGCTGCCGCCGTAGCCGCTGACGCCGACGATTCCGATCTTCATGACCGGAATCGTATCAGTAGGGTGGGCCAACGGCCCACCGTACGGCCTTAAGCCTGGCCGGCCGCGCGCGCCTGCAGCGCGGCGATGCGCTCCTCGACCGGCGGGTGCGTCGAGAATAGCGCCGCAAAGCCCGACGGCTTGTCGGTAATGCCCGCCGCCTTGATCGATTGCGGCAGCGCGCCCGGCTCGAGCCCGCCGAGGCGCGCGAGCGCGTTCATCATCGGGCGCGGGTTGCCGAGCAGGTCGGCCGACGCCGCGTCGGCGCGGAATTCGCGCTGGCGCGAGAACCAGGCGACGATCACCGAGGCGAGAACGCCGAACAGGATCTGGAACACGATGGCGGTGATGTAGAAGCCCGGGCCGACGCCGCGCTCGGTGCGGAAGATCGTCTTGTCGACGAAGAAGGCGACGACGCGCGAAAGGAAGATGACGAAGGTGTTGAGCACGCCCTGGATCAGGGTGAGCGTCACCATGTCGCCGTTGGCGACGTGGCCGATCTCGTGGCCGAGCACCGCTTCGA
>JBDTMD010000181.1:0-4976 GCA_039934435.1 Burkholderiales bacterium | reverse complement strand
CGATGATCTCGTGCACGTCGCCGCCGGAGCAGAAGTTGCCGCCGGCGCCGGCCAGCACCACGGTCTTCACGGCGGCCTCGCGCTGCAGGCCGCGAAACAGGTCCCGCAGCTCGGCGTAGGACTCGAAGGTGAGCGGGTTCTTGCGCTCGGGGCGGTCGAGCGTGATGCAGCCCACCTTGCCCTCGACGCGCCAGCGGAAATGCTTGGGCTCGATCATGCGGCATTCTCCAAGGTGACTTCTTTAAGGCGCGCAAGGATCTGCATCAGCGCGTCGGCGTCCTTTCGCGAGAAACCCGAGAGCAGTTCCACCACCCATTCCTCGTGCGCGCGCGCCATCTCGGCGAAGGCCTTGGCGCCGGCGCGCGTGAGCTTTACGCGCCAGGCGCGCCGGTCGGCGGCGTCGTCGACGCGCTCGACCAGGCCCTCCTTCACCAGCTGGTCGACGATGCCGGTGACGTTGCCGCCGGTGACCATCAGCAGGCGCGACAGCTGGTTCATCTTCAGCCCCAGCGGGTGGCGTTCGAGCTGCGACAGCAGGTCGAAGCGCGGCAGCGTGGTGCCGAAGCGGCTGCGCAGCCGCGAGCGCACGTGGCGCTCGATCAACTGCGAGCAGGTGAGCAGGCGCAGCCACAGCCGCAGCGCGCGGTGGTCGTCCACCGTGGCGCGCGTCTCCAGATCCATGAGGCCTGAATAGCTCAAGCCTAAAGTATCTCCCTAGCCACGGGCCTTGGCAACCGCGCGCGCGCGGAATCGGACGCCGAACTTCACGCGAACGCGCGCCACAGGAAGCTCGAACCCCCGGCCAGCACGACGACGTCCATGAAAGCGGTATGCACCTTGAGCGGCACGATCGCAAGCAGGCGCCGCGCGACGAAGGCGCCGGGTGCGGTGCACAGGCCGATCAGCACGCCGGCGAGCGCGAGGTCGAAATCGAGGCGCGCCACGCTGCCGAAGAGCGCGATCTTGGCTGCGCCCATGATCACCGAGACGATGGCGTCGGTGGCGATGAGCGACGCGCCCTGCAGGCCAGCCGCCATCAGCATGGAAATCAGCAGCAGCCCGACGCCCGTCATGCTGCCGTTCACGAAGCCGAAGCCCGCCCCCGCAATGGTGACGCCGCGTGCCTGCAGCCGCCAGCCGGCGCGCGCCAGCAGCCGCCGCACCGGCACGCTGACGACGAAGAACGTACCGAGCAGCAGCGCCACCCAGCGCGCTTCGAGCAGCGTGTAGGCGTAGGCGCCCGCGACGCAGGCCGGCAGCCCCACGAGCAGGATGCGCCGCGCGTGCGGCCAGTGGATCTCGCGCCAGAAGGCGGCGACGCGGCTGCCGTTCGCGAAGATCATGCCGACCGCCATCACCGGCACGACATTGGCGATGCCCACTACCGGCGCGAGGAAGATCGGCACCACGAGCCCGGTGCCGTAGCCCGCGAGCCCGCCCAGGATCGAGCCGGCGAGCGCGACCGCGCCGATCAGCGCGAGTTGCGCGGTGCCGACGTCGGCGAGCTGGAAAGTGGCGTCCATTCCGGAATCCCCTCCTGCAGGAATTGCAGCACCACCACTTCGTCGCGGCGCAGGGCGCCGCCGCGGCGTGCGCTCCGTTTCGCTCGCTTGGGCACGGCGGGCGGCTGCGGCACCGTGCGCCCCAGAAGGTAGGCGTGCAGCAGCGCCGGGTGCACGTAGTACTTGCGGCACACGGCGCGCGTGTTGCCCAGGCGCTCGGCCACCGCATCGACCGCGCGCACGATGTTGCGGTCCGCTTCGCGCCGGCTCGCCGCCGAGCCCATGGCGCGCAGCTCCACCGCGGCGAGCATGGTGCCACCCCAGGTGCGGAAGTCCTTGGCCGAGACGTCGCGCCCGCTCGCCTCGCGCAGGTACTCGTTGACGTCGTCCGAGGTCACCGCCTGGCGCCGGCCGCCGGAGTCGAGGTACTGGAACATCTCCTGCCCGGGCAGGTCCTGGCAGCGCTGCACGATGCGCGCGAGGCGCGGCTCGCTCACCGCGATCGAGTGCTCGACGCCGCTCTTGCCGCGGAAGCTGAAGCGCAGCACATCGCCCGTCACGCTGACATGGCGCCGGCGCAACGTGGTGAGGCCGAAGGAGCGGTTCTCGCGCGCGTACTCGTCGTTGCCGACGCGGATCAGCGTGCGATCGAGCAGGCGCACCACGGTGGCGAGCAGCTGCGCGCGCCCCAGGTCGTCGCCGCGCAGGTCGCGCTCGACGCGCTCCCTCAGGTGCGGCAGCGCCTCGCTGAATTCGAGCATGCGGCGGAACTTCGACTGGTCGCGCGCCTCGCGGTAGGACGGGTGGTAGCGGTACTGCTTGCGCCCGCGCGCGTCGCGCGCCGTGGCCTGGATGTGGCCGCCGGGATCGGGGCAGATCCAGACGTCGGTCCAGGCCGGCGGGATGGCGAGCGCGTTCAGGCGCTTGCGCGTCGCCGCGTCGGCGATGCGCTTGCCGTCTGGCAGGTAATAGGCCCAGCCGGCGCCCACGCGCTTGCGCGTGATGCCGGCGAGGCCGTCGGTGACGTAGGTCAGGCCGGCGCGCGCCGCCGCCCTGCGGTGCTCGCGCACGCGCGACACGTGCTCAGGCCTTTCTCAGGAAATCGAAGTCGCAGCCGTGCTCGGCCTGCAGCACGTGCTCCATATAGAGCTTGCCGTAGCCGCGCGCCGGCACCGCCGCCGGCGGCTTCCACGCCGCCTTCCTTTTCGCCAGTTCCGCTTCCGCCACCGCCAGATCGATGCGCCGCTCCTTCACCGAAATGCGGATGCGGTCGCCGTTGCGCACCAGCGCCAGCGGCCCGCCGGCGGCGGCCTCGGGCGAGACGTGCAGCACGATGGTGCCGTAGGCGGTGCCGCTCATCCTGGCGTCCGAGATACGCACCATGTCTTTCAGGCCGGCGCGTGCGAGCTTCGCCGGGATCGGCAGGTAGCCGGCCTCTGGCATGGCGTAGCCCGACTTCGGGCCGGCGTTCTGCAGCACCATGAAGTCATCGGCCGTGATGTCGAGCTCGGGATCGTCGACGCGCGCGGCGAGATCGTCCAGCGAGCTGAAGACCACCGCGCGGCCCTCCTTCTCGAACAGCTTCGGGTCGGCCGCCGAGCGCTTGAGGATCGCCCCGTTGGGCGCGAGCGAGCCGAACAGCGCCACCAGCCCGCCTTCCTTCGCCAGCGGCTCGGCGAGCGGCCGAACCACGCCTCGGTCCACCCAGGCATCGGCTTCGTGCTCGAGGCGCTCGCCGAGCGTCTCGCCGGTCACGGTCATGCATTCTAGGTTGAGCAGCGGCCGCAATTCGCGCAGTACCGCGCCCACGCCGCCCGCCGCGTACAGGTCGGACATGTAGAACTGGCCGGTGGGTTTCAGATCGACGAGCACCGGCGTCGAGTCGGACAGCTCGTTCAGGTGCCTCAGGTCCACCTTGATTCCGGCGCGCCCGGAAATCGCCGTGAGATGCACGATGGCGTTAGTGGAGCCGCCGATTGCAAGCAGCACGCGGAGCGCGTTCTCCACCGATTTCGCCGTAATGATCTGCGACGGCCGGATCGGATTCGTCACCAGCTCGACCGCGCGGCGCCCGCTCGCCTCGCCGGCGCGCAGGCGATCGGCGTGCACCGCGGGAATCGCCGCGCTGCCGGGCAGCGCCATGCCGAGCGTTTCGGCGATCGCCGCCATGGTGGAGGCGGTGCCCATCACCGCGCAGGTGCCGGCGGTGGTGGCGAGGTTGCCTTCGACCTCGCCGATCGCCGCCGCGTCCACCTTGCCGGCGCGGTGCAGCGCCCAGAAGCGCCGGCAGTCGGTGCAGGCGCCCAGGCGCTCGCCACGAAACGACGTCGGCATCATCGGCCCGGCGAGCAGCTGCACGGCCGGAACGTCCGCGCTCAGCGCGCCCATCAGCTGCGCGGGCACGGTCTTGTCGCAGCCGCCCACCAGCACCACGGCATCCATCGGTTGCGCGCGGATCATCTCCTCGACGTCGATGGACATGAGATTGCGAAACATCATGGAAGTCGGGCTAAGGAACACTTCGCCCAGCGACACGGTGGGAAACTCGATCGGCAGGCCGCCCGCAGCGAGCACGCCGCGCTTCACCGCTTCGATCAGCTCCGGGAAATGCCGGTGGCAGTTGTTGAAACCGCTCTTCGAGTCGGCGATGCCGACCACGGGCCGGGCGAGCATCTCGCCCGAGTAGCCCATGCTCCTGGCAAAGGAACGCCGCAGGTACAGCGAGAATCCGGCATCTCCGTAGTTGGTGAGGCCGCGCGCCAGCCCCTGCGGCTTCTTTGCGGCCACGCGACTTCAGCCCTGCACGACCGCTTCGACGTAGATCTCGACGCGGCGGTTTGCCTGGCGGCCGGCTTCCGAGGCGTTCGACGCCACCGGCTGCGTTTCGCCCTTGCCGGCGGTGGCAAGGCGCATGCCGTTGACGCGGTGCGCCTCCAGGTACTGCGCCACCGACAGCGCGCGCTGCTCGGAAAGCTTCTGGTTGTAGCTGTTCGAGCCGGTGCTGTCGGTATGCCCGACCACGGTGAGCGTGGTCTTGCCGTAGCGCACGACGACGTCGGCGAGCTTGTCGAGCGTGCTGTTGAACCCCGGCTTGATCGCCGCGGAGTCGGTGTCGAATGCGGTCTGGTTCGTCATGGTGATGAGCACCACCTGGTCCGAAATCTTCTGCACTCGCGCCTGCCCGGCCTGGATTTCCGGGGCGAGGTTCTTCTCGAGGTCGCGCCGCTGGTTGTCCATGTAGTTGCCGACCGCCGCACCCGCGAGCCCGCCGCCGATCGCGCCCACCACGGCGCCCTTGGTGCGGTTTTTCTTGTAGGCCATCGCCCCCACCACCGCGCCGCCCAGCGCGCCGATCATGGCGCCGCTTTCGGTTCGCGTCATCGGGCGGCTGCCGTCCATGGCGCAGCCGGCGAGCGCCAGGCTGACCAGCGTCATCGATATGCAGAATTTCTTCATGTGACCTCCATTGTCGGT
>JBDTMD010000180.1:0-4985 GCA_039934435.1 Burkholderiales bacterium | reverse complement strand
CGAGGCCTGCGGCGGCGCGCCGCGCCATGCGCCGCTCGCGGCGCTGCCGGCGCGCGAGCTCGCCGCAGCGCGCAACGTCGTTCTGCTGATCATCGACGGCCTGGGCGATCGCTACCTGTGCGGCTCGGACAGAAACGGCGCGCTACTCGCGCGGCGCCGCGCGGCCATCACCTCGGTCTTTCCGTCGACCACGGCGAGCGCCATTACCACCTCCTATACCGGCAGCACACCGCGCGAACACGGCCTCACGGGCTGGTTCACGCTGTTTGGCGAAGCCGGTTGCGTCGGCTCGCCGCTGCCGTACCTGCGGCGCGGCGACAAGTCGCCGCTCGGCGTCGCGCCCGCTCGCCTGTACCGGTCCGGGCCGCTGTTCGACGGCCTGCAGCGCCGCGGCATCGTCGTCTCCTACCGGCCGATCATCGACTCCACCTACAACCTGCACCACTGTGGGCGCGCCGAGCGCCGCGCCTACGATCAGCTCGAGGGCCTGGTTGAACAGACCGTGGCCGCGGTGAAATCCGGGCCCGAGCCGAAGTTCGTCTACGCCTACTGGCCGGAGTTCGACGCGCTGTCGCACCGTTTCGGCAACGGCAGTCCCGAAGTTCGTGCGCAGTTCGCGGCGATCGATGCCGCCTTCGGCGAGTTGATGGCGCGCCTCGCCGGCACCGATAGCGTCGTCGTGGCGACCGCCGACCACGGCTTCGTCGACAGCGTCGGCGCCGACGCGCTTGATTTCGCTGACGGACCTGGTCTTTCGGCGCTGCTGCGTTATCCTCTGTGCGGCGAGAGCCGCATCGCCTTCTGCCACGTGCAGGAGGGGCGCGTGCCCGAATTCATGGCGCGCGCGTCCGGCTGGCTCGGCGAGCGCGCGCGCGTGTGCGCGAGCGACGAGCTCGCGGCGGAGGGCTGGTTCGGCGGCGGCGAGGCGCATCCGCGCTTCGCCGAGCGCATCGGCGACGTGGCGTTGCTGATGCACGGCTTGGTTACGGTCAAGGACTGGACGCCCGGCGAGCCGCGCCACCGCCACGTCGGCCACCATGGCGGCGCGAGCGCAGACGAAATGTTGATTCCACTCATCGTGGGGAGCGCATGAAAGCAAAAACGAACGGCATCGAAACCAACTACGAGCTGCACGGCAAGGAAGGCGCGCCGTGGCTCGTCCTCAGCCACTCGCTCGCCTGCAGCGTGCGCATGTGGGATCCGCAGATCGCGGCGCTGAAAGGCAGCTACCGCATCCTCGCCTACGACACGCGCGGGCACGGCGCGAGCGAGGCGCCGAAGGGCGCCTACACGCTGGAGATGCTGGCCGACGACCTGAAGGCGCTGCTCGATCAGCTCAAGGTGAAAAATCCGCATTACTGCGGCCTTTCCATGGGCGGCATGATCGGCCAGACCTTCGCGCTGAAGTACCCAGGCGTGTTCAAGACCCTGATGCTCGCCGACACGACCAGCCGCTACCCGGTCGAAGCCGCCGCCACGTGGAAGGACCGCATCAAGCTCGCCGAGGAACAGGGCATGGCGCCGATCGTCCAGCCGACCCTCGAGCGCTGGTTTACGGAGGCATTCCGCAAGTCCAATCCGGAGCCGGTGGCCGCGATCGCGAAACTCATTGCCGCCACGCCCGTGGCCGGCTACGCCGGCTGCTGCCACGCCATCCCGAAAATCAACCTGACGGCGCGCCTGAAGGAGATCAAGACACCGATGCTGGTGATCTGCGGCGACCAGGACCCGGGCACGCCGCCGGCAATGGCGCAGGAGATCCACGAAAACGCGCCTGGCTCGAAGCTCGTCATGATCCCGCAGGCCGCGCACCTGTCGAACCTCGAGAACCCGGCGGCGTTCACCAAGGCGATGCAGGAGTTCCTGGCGGCGCACTGATGGTCACGGGCGGGTGCGCGTGCGGCGCGGTGCGCTACGAGGCGGGCGGGGCCTGCTCGAACTCCATGGTGTGCCACTGCGCTTCATGCGGGCGCGCCCGCGGTCGTGGCGTATTACTGGAAGGTCAGCTACGCTCCCGAGCAGCCGACCTCCCTTGGCAGCCCAATGATCCCTGACTGTTGATATGACTCAGCTCGACTCTGACGCCGCTTTGCGCTCGCTGTACGCCGCGCCCGGCGAGCGCGCGCTGCGCAAGCAGCTCGACCGGCTGGACGCGCACTGCCGGAACTTCATCGCGCTGTCCCCATTCCTAGTCATGGCGAGCACCGACAGTGAGGGCCGCATGGACGCCTCGCCACGTGGTGGCGCGCCGGGCTTCGTGAAAGTCGCCGATGAGCGCACGCTGCTGATCCCGGACTCCAAGGGCAACAACCGGCTGGATTCGCTCTCCAACCTGCTGCGCGCGCCGGGCGTGGGGCTCCTGTTCCTCGTGCCCGGGGTCGACGAGACCCTGCGCATCAACGGCCGCGCCGCGCTGAGCACCGATGCCGCGCACGTCGAAGCCTGCGCCGACGAGCGCCACCGCCCGCCGTTGGTGATCGTCGTCGAGGTCCAGGAAGCCTATTTGCACTGCGCGAAGGCGCTGTTGCGCGCCAAGCTCTGGAATCCCGCGGCGAAACAGGAGCGCAGCGTGTTGCCGACGATGAACCAGATGCTCAAGGACCAGATCGGCCAGGAGGGCGAGCCCGAGAGCGAGGCGGCGATGCGGGCTCGCTACCAGGCTGACCTCTAGGAAGGTTGAAGGGCCCGCCGGTAGTTCATGGGATTTCTTTGCAGCCTAATCACTAGTCATGTGTCTTTGGCGGGCGCCCAGGGACTGAGGCAGAATTGAGGCAGATTGGGGGCAACAGCCATGTCTACCGCAAAGGAAGAACTCGCCCGCCTCATCGCGGGACAACCGGATGACAGCTCGCGGGAGGAAATCGTCCGCGAGCTCGCGTTTCACGTCATGGTTGAGCGCGGTCTCGCCGATTCGGATGCCAAGCGCACGATGTCGAATGAAGACATGGGCCACCGCATCCGCTCATGGCAGAAATAGGCTGGACGGTCGAGGCCCAGCGCTGGCTTGAGGACATCTTTGAATACATCACCGCGGACAACCCTCAGGCCGCGGCGCGGACAGTTCAGGGCATCTACGACCGAGCGCAGGATCTAAAGCGCTTTCCGCAGCTTGGGTCCCGCTACATCGCCTCACCACGCCACGTCAGAGTCCTGCTCTATGGGCACTACCGCATTGCATACCCCATCAAGGAAGACGGAAATATCGACATCCTTGGCGTCTTTCACGGCGCGCTGGACATCACGAGGTTTCAACTCTGATGCCACATCGCGACCGGCTTACCGAAAGGAAACTCGACTATGACCACAGGAACTGTCCGGCTCCACCGCGTGCTCCGGGCCAAACCGGAGAAGATCTACCGCGCGTTCCTGGACGCCGCCGCCATGGCCAAATGGCTCCCGCCTTACGGATTCGTCTGCAAGGTCCAGCACATGGACGCGAGAGTCGGCGGCACCTTCAAGATGTCGTTCGAGAACTTCTCGACCGGAAAAGGGCATTCATTCGGGGGCGAGTATCTCGAACTGGTGCCGAACGAACGGATTCGATACACCGACAAGTTCGACGATCCGAACCTGGCCGGCGAGATCCGGGTTACCGTGTCGCTGAAGCCGGTCTCGTGTGGCACGGAGATGAACATCGTGCAGGAAGGAATACCCGAAGTGATTCCGCTCGAGGCGTGCTATCTCGGCTGGCAGGAGTCGCTGGCGCAGCTCGCAAAGCTGGTCGAACCCGAAATTCCAGGCTAGCGCGGTGACGCCCAACCCCTACGAAACCCCGCGTGCCGACGTCGAGCAGGACGAAAACCTGCCTGTGCGCCCGATCACGGGTATTTTCAGCGGCGTGCTGATCGACCTCGGCGGCACGATCCTCGTCGTCTCGCTGATAAATTTCTTCTACGCCATCTACATCGCCTCCAAGGGCGCGACCGCAGCTGAAGTGCAGCAAATCCTGACGACCTCCGATCCGTCGTCGGCACTTGGCATGCTCAACTCCCTCGCCGGCATGGTCATGTCCTACCTGGCTGGGTTCTACTGCCTGCGCATCTCGCGCGGCACCAACCTGCGCTACCCGCTGATCCTGGCGACGATCGTCCTGGTCATCGGCCTCGCCGCGGGCCTCGGCTGGAGCGACATGAACGTATTCCTGCTGCTGGGCTTTTCCATACTCACGGTCGTCGTCACGCTTCTGGGTGGCGCCAACGCGCTGCGTCAATCCGCAAAAGTCGTAATGCCTCCCGGAGCCCAAAAATGAAAGCCACCTCTCACCCTCAGGTCGCCAACGACCGCGTCATCGTCACCGAGTGGCGCTTCCAGCCCGGCGCCGAGACCGGCCACCACGTGCACGCCCACGATTACGTAGTCGTGCCGCTCACCACCGGCACATTGAGGCTGGAAGAGCCCGACGGCACGCGCGACGTGCAACTCCAGGCCGGCGCCTCCTACGCGCGACCCAAAGGCGTCGCGCACAACGTCATCAACGCCAATACTTTCGAATTCCGCTTCGTGGAAATCGAGCTGAAGTAGCAGCGCGCAGGGTGCGGACGAACTCGTGGCGATCACGCTGGGCCTCTTCATCGCAGGCAGGGTGCTTGGCGACGAGCAGATGGGCTCGGCGCGCCGCTTCTGGGTGGTCTCGCTCGTGGCGCAGATCGGCGTGCTCGCCCTCCTGCGCTCGGCCATCGAGCCGATCCTCGCGGTCGTGGCCTCGCAAGAGTCGCCCTTTGGCCGCTATGTCCCGCTCCTCCGCCGGATCGAAGGACAGGAGTTCACCTCCTCGCGCCTCGTCGCGCTCCGCTCCCGCCTCACCGGGGCTTCAGGCGCCGACGCCTCGAACGCCGTGGCCTCGCTCCTCCGCATCGTGAGCTTCGCCGAGCTGCGCCACAGCGGCCTGGCGCACGTCCTCGTCAACCTCTTCCTGCTCTGGGACGTCTTCTGTGCTCGGGCCCTGGCCGGCTGGCAAGAGCGCTTTGGCCGGACTGCCCACATGC
>JBDTMD010000179.1:0-4996 GCA_039934435.1 Burkholderiales bacterium | reverse complement strand
ATCCGTACGCGGCGACGCCCTGCTTCCTGCTCAACCTCGGCCGCCCGGCGAAGGCCGCCTCGCTGCTGAAGACGGTCGACGACCAGCCCTATGAATGGCGCGGCGGCGTCGGCGCCGGGCGCTCGATCGTCGCCTACTCCGCGATCTGCGCGCACCAGCTCGCCTATCCGACGCGCGACATCAGCTTCATCAGCTTTCGCGCCGAGAGGACCGTCGGCAACAAGTTCGCCCGCGTCATCCACTGCTGCTCGGAGCACAGCCAGTATGATCCGGCGGACGGCGGCCGCGTGCTGGCCGGGCCCGCGCCGCAGCCCCTTGCCGCCATCCTGCTGGAGCACGACGCCGCGAGCGACGAGCTGAGCGCGGTGGGCACGCTCGGCGGCGAGATGTTCGAGCAGTTTTTCGCCAAGTATGCGTTCCGGCTGTCGCTGGAAAACGGCGCCGAGGCGCAACGCGCCGTGCGCGGCGTCACGCCCGTCATCCCGTTGGAGAGCTACTGCCGGCAGCAGGTGAAGTGCTGAAATGGCTCGGTCCCGGCGACCCGTTCCCGCCGGTGCAAAGTACGCTGCAGAATCCGGCCGGCCTGCTGTGCGCGGGCGGCGACCTCTCGGTCGCGCGCCTGCTCGAGGGCTATCGCCAGGGCATTTTCCCGTGGTACTCGGGCGACGAGCCGATCCTGTGGTGGTCGCCCGACCCGCGCATGGTGCTGGTGTGCGCCGAGCTCAAAGTCAGCCGGTCGCTCGCGAAGAGCCTGCGCAACAAGGGCTACGAGGTGCGCATCGATACGGCTTTCCGGCAGGTGCTGGCGGGCTGCGCCGGGTCGCGACCGGACAGCGGCGGCACCTGGCTCGGCGAGGACATGCGCGTCGCCTACGCGCGGCTGCATCGTGCCGGCCATGCGCATTCATTCGAGACCTGGCGCGGCGGCGAGCTGGTCGGCGGCCTGTATGGCGTGGCGCTCGGCCGCATGTTCTTCGGCGAGTCGATGTTCTCGCGCGCCACCGACGCCTCCAAGGTGGCGCTGCTCACCCTGGTCGAGGAGCTCGGCCGGCGCGGCTTTCCGCTGATCGACTGCCAGGTGCGCACGCCGCTGCTCGCCGGGCTGGGCGCGCGCGAGATCCCGCGCCGCGCCTTTTTGCGGGAATTGGCGGCATTGGTACACTACGACGAGCCGACCGGGAAGTGGACGCGCACAACGGAGCCCGATGTCCCGACTGAATGACCTGCCGCACGCGGTACTGCAGTTCTACGTCACCGCGCCGTATCCCTGCAGCTACCTGCCCGATCGCATGGCGCGCTCGCAGGTGGCGACGCCCTCGCACCTGATCACCACCGACCTGTACGGCGACCTGGTGAAGTCGGGCTTTCGCCGCAGCGGCATCTTCACCTACCGCCCGCACTGCGACAGCTGCCGCGCCTGCGTGCCGGTGCGCATCCCGGCGGGGGAGTTCGTCGCCAGCCGCTCGCAGCGGCGCGCCTGGAAGGAGCACGGTGCGCTCACCGCGCAGGTGCAGCCCCTGAAATTCCGCCTCGAGCACTACGCGCTCTACCTGCGCTACCAGGCCATGCGCCATTCGGGCGGCGGCATGGACAACGACAGCCGCGACCAGTATTCGCATTTCCTGCTGCAGAGCCGCGTCGACACGCGGCTGGTCGAGTTCCGCGACCAGGGCCAGCTGGTGATGGTGTCGATCGTCGACTACCTGCCCGACGGCCTGTCCTCGGTGTACACGTTCTTCGAGCCCGAGAGCCGCGGCGCGAGCTACGGCACCTACAACGTCCTATGGCAGATCGAGGCCTGCCGCGCGCTCGGCCTGCCGTACCTGTATCTGGGCTACTGGATCCGCGAAAGCCCGAAGATGGCCTACAAGTCGCGCTTCCTGCCGATCGAAGGCTTCAGCGGCGGCGGCTGGCGCCGGCTGAGCGAGGCGGATCTCGCCCGCATGCGCTTCTGAGGATGCTGTATGCGCTGGCGCGGCCCCTGCTGTTTGCAATCGACGCGGAGCGCGTCCACGAGCTGACGCTCGGGCTGGCCGACGCGCCGCTGCGCTTCGGACTGCTGCGCGTGGCGCGCGCGCCCGGCGCTCCGGTGCGCGCCATGGGCCTCGAATTTCCCAATGCCGTCGGCCTCGCCGCCGGCTTCGACAAGAACGCCGCGCACGTCGATGCGCTCGCGCGCCTGGGCTTCGGCTTCCTCGAGTTCGGCACGGTGACGCCGCGGCCGCAGCCCGGCAACGCACGGCCGCGGCTGTTCCGCCTGCCGCGCGCGCAGGCGCTGATCAACCGCATGGGCTTCAACAACGCCGGCGTCGAGGCGTTCCTCGACAACCTGCAGCGCGCGAACTTTCGCGGCGTGCTCGGTATCAACATCGGCAAGAACGCCGACACGCCGATCGAGCGCGCGGCGGACGATTACGCCGCCTGCCTGGAGCGCGTGTACGCCCGCGCCGGGTACGTCACCGTGAATGTCAGCTCGCCGAACACGAAAAACCTGCGCGACCTGCAGGAGCACCGCCAGCTCGACGCGCTGCTCGCGCGCCTTGCCGGGCTGCGCCGGCAGCTCGAGCAGCGCCGCGGCCGGCGCGTGCCGCTCGCGCTGAAGGTGGCGCCGGATCTCGACGCGATCCAGATCCAGGGCATCGCCGATGCGGTGCGGCGCCACGGCATCGACGGCGTCATCGCCACCAACACGTCGATCTCGCGCGAAGGCGTCGAACGGCTGGCGCATGCCGGCGAGGCGGGCGGGCTTTCCGGCGCGCCGCTCCGCGAGCGCAGCACGGCCACGCTCGCCGCGTTCGCCGCTGCGCTGAAGGGCGAGGCCGCGCTGATCGGCGTCGGCGGCATCCACCGCGGCGCCGACGCGGCCGCCAAGCTCGCCGCCGGCGCGTCCCTGGTGCAGCTGTACACGGGCCTCATTTACCGCGGGCCCGATCTGGTCGCCGAATGCGTATCGGCCTGCCGCGAGAAAGCAAAGACGGCGAGCAGCGCGTCGCGCTGACGCCCGCGGGCGCACGCGCCCTGGTGCAGGCCGGCCACGACGTGGTGTTCGAGCCGGGCGCCGGCAGCGGCGTCGGCTTTGCCGACAACGCGTACGCGGATGCCGGCGCCGAGCCGGGTGATGCCTGGGCCTGCGAGCTGCTCGTCAAGGTGAAGGAATTGCAGGCCGCCGAGCACGCGAAGCCGCGCCGCGGGCAGACGATCTTCGGCTTCCAGCACTTCGGTCCCGAGCCGGCACTGCTCGATGCCGCGCTCGCTTCGGGCGCAAGCTTCATCGCCTTTGAGACCGTCGGCCAGGCGAGCGGGCTGCCGATCCTGGCGCCGATGTCGGCCATCGCCGGCCGGCTCGCGGTACAGGTCGGCGCCTGGTGCCTGCAGAAGCAGAACGGCGGCAGCGGCGTGTTGCTGCCGGGCGTCGACGGTGTGGCGGCCGGCAAAGTCGTGATCCTGGGCGCGGGCAATGTCGGCGCCAACGCGCTCGCTGTGGCCGACGGCATGGGCACCGAAGTGAGCGTGCATGCACGCAGCGAGCGGCGACTCGTCGCGCTTCGGGCGCGCTACCCGCGCGTGCGCTTCTCGACCGCGGCGCCGGACATCGCCGACGCGGACCTGGTGATCTGCGGCGTCCTCACGCCCGGGCAGATGTCGCCCAAGCTGATCACGCGCGCGATGCTGCAAGCCATGCGTCCCGGCTCGGCGCTGGTCGATGTCGGCATCGACCAGGGCGGCGTCGCCGAGACTTCGCGCCCCACCAGGCTCAGCGCGCCGATTTTCGTCGCCGAAGGCATCGTGCACTACTGCGTGCCCAACATGCCCGCCGCCTGCGCGCGCACCGCGCGCCGCGCCCTCGAGCGCGCCGTCCTGCCCTACGTCCTCAAACTCGCGTCAGGCGAGGCCAACGCCGATCTCGAAACGGGTCTGCAGGTGCGCGCTGGTAAGGTCGTGCACGCGCAGCTGGCGCGCGATACCGGCCGATGAAACGCACCACCGTCGCCCGCATCGACGAGCCGCGCTGCATCGGCTGCGCGCGCTGCATCGACGCCTGCCCGGTGGACGCCATCATCGGCGCGCGCGGCTTCATGCACACGGTGGTGGCGGAGCTGTGTATCGGCTGCGACCTGTGCCTGCCGCCCTGCCCCGTGGACTGCATCGACGTCGTGCCGGCGCCCGCGCCGTGGACCGCGGCCGACGCGCGCGCCGCGAAGCAGCGCGCCGTCGCGCGCAAGCGCCGGCTGGCGCGACAGGCGCAGGGGCCGGCGCGCGATGCGACGCGCCGGCGCGCGCTCCTGGCTGCGACGCTGGCGAAGAAGCGATGACGCCCGCGAAGCGCCACGAGCTGTTCCGGCGCCTGCGCGCAGCCGACCCGGAGCCGAAGACCGAGCTGCAGTACCGCACGCCGTTCGAGCTGCTGGTCGCGGTCGTGCTCTCGGCGCAGGCGACCGACAAGTCGGTCAATCTCGCGACGCCGCAGTTGTTCGCGGCCGCCCCCACACCGCAGGCCATGCTGGCGCTCGGCGAGGCGCGCGTGACCGAGCTCATCCGCACCATCGGGCTGTTTCGCACCAAAGCGAAGAACGTGGTGGCGCTGTCCAGGATGTTGGTGGAACTGCATGGTGGTGAGGTGCCTGGATCTCGCGAGGCACTGCAGGCACTGCCCGGGGTCGGGCGCAAGACGGCGAACGTGGTGCTGAACGTGGCCTTTGGCGAGCCGACTATCGCCGTCGATACGCACATCTTCCGCGTGGCGAACCGCACCGGGCTCGCGCCCGGGAAGACGCCCGAGGCGGTGGAGTTGAAGCTATTGAAGGTCGTGCCGACGGAGTTCCTGCGCCACGCGCACCACTGGCTGATCCTGCACGGTCGCTATGTGTGTGTGGCGCGCACGCCGCGATGCCCGGAATGCGCGATCCGGGACCTGTGCGCCTTCAGGGGAAAGACGCGCTAGCGCTGGTAGTGCAGGTTGGAGGGCTGGCTCGAGAACCAGGCCGCCAGGTCCTCG
>JBDTMD010000178.1:0-5023 GCA_039934435.1 Burkholderiales bacterium | reverse complement strand
CCTGCTGGTGAAGGCCGGCTCGGGTATGCTGACCTTCGGCAATCCAAGTTCGGCCGGCGTGCCGGCGCAGACCGCGGCGCACACGCTGGTGCTCGACTACAACGACGCCGCCAAGGCACGCGCGCTGCTCGCGCTGCGCGGCGCCGAGATCGCCGCCGTCATCGTCGAGCCGGTGGCCGGCAACATGAACCTGGTGCTGCCTGCGCCGGAGTTTCTTGAAACGCTGCGTGAGCAGTGCGCGCAGCACGGCGCGGTGCTGATCTTCGACGAGGTGATGACGGGTTTTCGCGTCGCGCCGGGCGGGGCGCAGGCACGCTATGGCATCCGACCCGATCTCACCACGCTCGGCAAAGTGATCGGCGGCGGGCTACCGCTGGCGGCGGTGGGCGGACGGCGCGACATCATGCAATGCATCGCGCCGCTCGGGCCCGTATACCAGGCCGGCACACTCTCGGGCAATCCGGTCGCGGTGGCGGCGGGGCTGGCGACGCTCGCTCTCGTCGACACACCGCAGTTCCAGCCGCGCATCGAGGCGACGGCGCGCGCGCTCGTCGAGGGCCTCGCCGCGGCGGCGAAGCGGGCCGGCATCGAGTTCGCCGCGCAATCCATCGGCAGCATGTTCGGGTTGTACTTTCGCGCCGCGCCGCCAAAAAGTTTCGCCGAGGTCATGCAATGCGACGCGCAACGCTTCAACCGGTTTTTTCAGTCGATGCTTGCGCACGGCATCTATCTCGCGCCCTCGGCGTATGAAGCGGGATTTGTGTCGTCGGCGCACGACGCCGCTGACATCGAGCAGACGCTTACTGCGGCCAACGAGGCGTTCAGGCACGCTCGCTGATTCGCCAGCGCGAACTCTGCGCGACAATGACGGGTCAATCCCGCCATGAATATCATTACCCGTGAACTGCCACGAATTGAACGCGCCAAATTGACCGCGCATTTGCGGGCGCTTGGCGCCGAGGACCGGCGCCTGCGTTTCGGCATCGCCCTCGCCGATGCGGCCATCAACGCGTACGTCGAGCGCATCGATTTCGCGCGCGACGTCGTCTTCGGCGTATTCGACGACCGTCTGCAGCTGGCGGGCGCCGCGCACCTGTCGCGCGCCGACGCGCACGCCGAGCTCGGCATCTCGGTCCTGCCCGCCAGCCGCGGCCAGGGCATCGGCCCGGCGCTGCTCGCGCGCGCGCACGTGCATGCGCGCAACTGGGGCATCGGCGCGCTGTTCATGCACTGCCTGGCGGAAAACGGCGCCATCCTGCATCTTGCGCGCAAGCAGGGCATGCGCATCGTTGCCGGCAGCAGCGAGGCCGACGCCCAGCTCGAGCTGCCGCCGGCAAGCCCGGCCAGCATTACGCAGGCGCTGTTCGACGAACGCCTTGGGCTTTTCGATTACGCGCTGAAGTCGCAGTTCGACGCGGCGCGGCGGCTGATGCTCGCCGGACTGCTCACGGTTCCACCGCTCGCCCGCACCGCGTTGCCGCGCAAGACCTGATCACGGAATCTGCGCGTACGCCATGCGTCCGCGAATGGTGTCGATGCGGCTCTCCAGGTAGTCGGTGCGCGCGCCGCGCGCGTAGCGCCGCGGACTGGGCAGGATGGCGGCCAGCCACAGTGCCTGCGCCGCATCCAGGCGCGCGGCGGGCACGCCGAAGTGAAACTGCGCCGCGGCTTCGGCGCCGAACACGCCCTCGCCCCACTCGGCAAAGTTCAGGTACAGCTCCAGGATGCGGCGTTTCTCCATGGCGTGCTCGAGCATCGCCGTGATGACCGCCTCCTGCGCCTTGCGTAGCCAGGAGCGCTGGCCCGACAGGAACAGGTTCTTCGCCAGCTGCTGGCTGATGGTGGAGGCGCCCGCCACCACCCTGCCGCGGCGCTCGTTCTTCTCCATTGCCTTCTGGATCGCCTCCCAGTCGAAGCCTTCGTGGTCGAGGAACTTGGCGTCTTCGGCGGCCACCACCGCGCGCTTGAGCTCGTCCGAAATGTGCGCATAGGGCACCCACTGCTGGCGCAGGCGCGCGCGCGGATTCGACTGGCGCAACTGCTCGAGTCGGCGCTCCATGAAGGCGGTGTTCGCCGGCGCGTTGTGCGCCCACCACAGGATGTGCGCGTAGAACCACGCCTGCACCAGCAGCACCGCGACGACCAGCGCCACCAGCGTGAATCCGGCGATCCGCCAGGCGCGGCGCAGGATGCGCAGCATCGCCTATCGCGCGCGCAGCGCGGCGAGCACCGGGCGCGTGTCCGGCCGCACGCCGCGCCACACCAGGTAGGACTCCGCGGCCTGCTCGACCAGCATACCCAGACCGTCGCTGGTCGCCGCGCCCGCGGCGCGCGCCATGGCGAGGAACTCGGTGTCGCGCCCGTAAATCATGTCGTAGGCGAGCGCTCCGTGCCGGAATAACCCCTGCGGCAGTCGCGGCAGGTCGCCGCTCAGGCCGGCGGAAGTGGCGTTGACCACGAGGTCGAACGCGCGGCCGCCGAGCGCGTCGAAACCGCAGGCAAACACGCCAGGCAGGCGCGCAGCAAGCGCCTGCGCGCGTGCCGGCGTGCGATTGGCGATGACGATGGCGGCCGCGCCCGTCGCGGCGAGCGGCGCCAGCACGCCCTGCGCAGCGCCGCCGGCGCCGAGCAGCAGCACCTGCGCGCCCCCCAGGCTGCGGCCGAGATTGGCGCTCAGGTCGCGCACCAGTCCGATGCCGTCGGTGTTGTCGCCGAACGGTTGCTCGCGATCGAGCAGCAGCGTGTTTACGGCCTGCGCCGCCGCCGCGCGTGCCGTGCTGCCGCCGCAGTAGCGAAAGGCCTGTTCCTTGAACGGCAGCGTGACGTTCAGGCCCTTGCCGCCGGCGGCGCGGAACTTCTCCACCGCGGCGACGAAGCCGTCGGCCGGCGTGTCGATCGCCTCGTAGGTAATGCTCTCGCCGGTGGCGAGCGCGAACTGCGCGTGGATCCACGGCGATTTCGAATGGGCGATCGGGTGGCCGATCACCGCATAGCGGTCCGGCACAGCGCTATTCAGTCCAGAGCCGGTCGCCGCGGCCGAAAAACCAGGTGCGCGTGATCACCACCTGTTCGTAGTCGCGGCGGATATCGGACGGGAACACGGCGTAGGGCGACGCCATGCGCACGATGCGGAACGCGGCGTCGTCGAGCACCTTCAGGCCCGAGGGACGGTCCAGCTCCACCGTCTCGACGTTGCCGTCGGCGCGCAGCGTGACGGTCATG
Source organism: Burkholderiales bacterium (assembly GCA_039934435.1). Taxonomy (GTDB): domain Bacteria; phylum Pseudomonadota; class Gammaproteobacteria; order Burkholderiales; family SG8-39; genus JAABQT01. The sequence continues at coordinate 1,801 of JBDTMD010000178.1, read as the reverse complement.
CGCAGGTTGCCGTAAAGCTTGCCGCGTGCCGCCGCCGGGTAATTCACCGTGCCGACGCGCTCCACCTTGCGCCGCCAGTCTTCCTCGTACTGCGCGAAGCGGTACTCGACCGCGCTGGCGCCGATGAATTTCTTGCGCGGGCGCTTTTGGTAGGCATCCAGATTGCGGCTGATCTCCGCCTGCAGGCGCATGGCGATCAGCGACAGGTCCTCGGCGTCGCGGCCGCCGCGCGGCGGCGCGGATTCGTCCGCGGGCGCGGCGCGATCGCCGGTCGCGGTCACGCGCGGCGCCGGCTGGTGCGACTGCGCCAGGAGCTTGCGCTGCTCCACCTCGAGCTCGCGCCGGCGCCTTTCGGCCTGCGCCAGATCGCGCCCCGGATTGCGCGGATCGATCACCGGCAAGGGCGATTTTGCGCGCCGCGCCTGCTCGGTATCGCCGCCGCCGTCGAGGTTCGCCTGCGCCAGGGCGTCCCTGCGCGCCGGGCGCTGCTGCGTGCGGGCATTGACCAGGATTACGTCGAGCGCCTGATCGCTGCTGCGCCAGCGCAGATCCACGGGAAACTTGAAATGCACCGACAGCAGGACCGCATGCAGCAGGAGCGACGCCACCACCGCCGCGGTCAGAACGCGGGACCGATGGTCGAGCCCGGACCAGAATTCGGCCGCGCCCGGAATGCGGGTCGCTACGGCTCCCTGCAATGGCACCTCGTGGCGATAAATCGCCGCCATTCTAGGGCTTCAGCGCTCTTCGCGCTCATCGACCGGCGGCGCCGCGCCGCTGCCGGGCTGCAGGGTCGCGCGGTAGGTGCAGACGAGGCTGCGATCCAGCAGGTCCACGGCGTCGATGGCGAGGCGCACGCGCGTGCCGGGCTCGAGCGCCGGCAGCGAGGGCACGCGCGCCGTCAGCGGCAGGTTGTCGAAGCGCACCAGGTTCTCGCGCAGCACTACGGCGTTGGCCTCGGTCACCGCTTCCTGCAGCAGCCAGCGCAGGCACCAGTAGTTCTCCATTACGCGCTGGTACTCGTCGAAGCGCGCGTGCGTCACCTCGAAAGCGCGCAGCGCCGCGAGCAGCACTTCGGAGGTGCGCGCGAAGGGCGGCTTGCGCGCGCCGAGCGCCGCCACCAGCTGCCACTGGTTGACGAGGTCGACGTAGCGGCGCAGCGGCGAGCTCATCCACGCGTAGCAGGCCAGCCCGAGCCCTTCGTGCGCCTCGGCGTGCACGCTCATGCGCACCTTGCCCGAGGACTGCACGCGGTACAGGGCGGCGACGTCGCGCTCGGCGAGCAATTCGCCCCAGGTCGCGTTGGCGGCGATCATCAGCTCCGAGACCAGTTTGTCGAGCGGCGCACCGCGCCGGCGCGGCTCGATGCGCACGCGCCCGGCCTCGATGCGAAAGCTGTAGTCGAGCACCGCGGCGTTGACGCTCGGCTTGCCGCGGCGCCGCTCGAACGCTTCGGCGATCCGCCACAGCGTTCGCAATTCCGCTTCATACGGCACACCGACCTCGGTGCCCGCTTCGAACGCGGCGTCCAGTGCGGCGACCGCGCCATGACGCAGATTGGCGGCGACGCGCACGCGCTCGAGCCGCGAATGGTGGCCGCGAACTGCAAGGTCCGCCGCCGCCACTGTCAGGTACAGCGACAGGACCGCGCGCTCGGCGCCGGCGTCGAGCGAGTAGCGCGCGACCACGTCCGGCGGCAGCATCGTGACCTTGAAGCCCGGCATATAAGCGGTCGACAGGCGCTCGCGCGCCACGGCGTCGAGCGCCGAGCCGGGCGCGATGCCCAGCGCCGGCGCGGCGA
>JBDTMD010000177.1:0-5029 GCA_039934435.1 Burkholderiales bacterium | reverse complement strand
CCTGCTTTGGCGGCGATGACCTGAAAACACTTTACCTGACCACCGCGCGCTACAAGCGCCCGGCCGCCGAGCTGCAGCACTGGCCTGATTCCGGTTGCATTTTCTCCATGGCGGTCGAGGTGCCTGGCCTGCCGGTAAATTTTTTTCTGGACTGACCGGAAGCGCGGAGCCAAGCGCACCAATTTCCACGAGAAGTACAACGACCCGATCAGATCGCGTCGAGCAAGGGCTCGTAGTTCGCCCTGTAGATGCGTTCGCCTGCCACCCGCAGGATCAGGTTTCGAATTGTCCCGGGCAGGCTTCTCATGCGGTCCCGGCGGCGAGCCTGCTCCCTCACCCATCGAACCCGCGGCGATCGCCGGCGCGTGAACTCGGCGATGACGTTTGCGGCGTCTCGGCCGGAAGCAACCAGCTCGCAAAGCACCAGCGCATCTTCAAGGGCCATCGCGGCGCCAGAGGCCATGTTGGGCAAAGTGGCATGCGCCGCGTCGCCGACGAGAAGCACCCGCCGCGAACCCCAGGGTTCCTGGTCGATCTCTTCGATCGCCGCGAAGTGGATATCGCTCTCGGATGTCAGCGGCGCCATGGCTTCCAGCGCCGGCCTCGCAAAGTGCTCGAAGCGGGATCGCAAGCGCTCGACGCGGCCCTCGCGCGGATCGTCGATGGACTGCGGTGACGCGAAATCGCAATAACAGTAGGCTTGGCCCGCGCCCACCGGCACCAGCAGCACCGCCCCGCGCGGCCCCAGCATGACCGTCCAGCCGGTGATGTCAGCGGGACATGCGACGAGGAATCGCCAACCGACCTGGCCGCAGTAGCGCGGTGGGACGCCGCCGAACACGAGTCGGCGTATGGACGATCGAATCCCGTCGGCGCCGACGACGAAGTCGTACTCCCGCTGCGTGCCGTCGCTGAAAGCGACCGCGACACCTCGATCATGCTGATCGAGGTGGCTCACACTGGTGTCGAAGCGCACGTTTGCAGCGCCGAGCCGATCCTGCAGCGCGCGCTGGAGATCGGCGCGCCGGATGCCGAGGCAGGACCCGCAGCGCCACCAGTAGTTCGCGGTGTCGATCTCGAACAGCGTCTGGCCGCGCTGGTTCAGGAAGCGCTGGCTCCGGATCACCGCCCCGAGGCGGACGATGCTTTCGGCCAGACCGAGAACGCCGAGTGCGCGAACGGCATTGCCGACCAGGTAGAGCCCGGCGCCGTCGTCGATCGATGCACTGCGACGCTCGACCACATCTGCACTGACGTCCCGCTCGCGCAGGCCAATCGCGAGCGACAAGCCGGCGATGCCGCCGCCGACGATGAGAATTCGCTCGATCTTCGATGTCATTATGGAAGCAGTATGTGCCCAGCAAGCCAGCGGCGCCAGCGTCAGACGCTGGCGCTCGAAGGGGCCCGGATTTACTTCGTCCCGACGCCGATGTTGATAGGCGCGGTCAGCCTGACCGTGCCGCTGCCGCCGGTGCGCTCGCGGACCCGCTCATTGAGTGACTTCTGCACGGTTGCGAGCTCGTCGTTCGTCAGCTCGAGGTGGCCGAGCACCGTCTCGACAATCGGGTTGCTCCACACGATCCAGTCCCACAGCGCATGGCCGTCGGCGTACTCGGTCGTCTCGACGAGCGTTTCGACCTTCACACCCTTCAGGCCGGCGTTGGCGAGTTCGCTTCGCAAGCGCTGCGGATCCTGCAGTTGGAACGGCAGCGGCAGAGGATCCATTGGAGGCCCATTGAAGTCGGGCCGGACCGACTGGAGCGCGCCCACGAAGAAGCCGAAGAACTCGATCTTGTGCGGGTCGCCGTACACGTTCATCAGCACGCGCTGGCCCGGCTTGACGACGCGCGCCATCTCGCGCAGGCCGAGCGGCATGTCCTCGAACAGCATGACGCCGAACTGCGAGCCGACCATGTCGAAGCTGTTGTCGTCGAACTTGAGCTGGTGGCCGTCCATGACGCGGGTCTCGATGTCGAGCCCTTCCTTGCTCGCACGCGCCTGCAGCATCTCGAGCATGACCGCAGACTGGTCGGTCGCCAAAACTCGCGCGCCCAGGCGCGCCGCCGGGATGCTGAGGGCGCCGCTGCCGGCCGCCACATCGAGGAAGTGCATGCCCGCACGCAGCCCGGCACGGCGCAGACCCTCGTTGCCCAGCCACATCTGCGTGGGGGTGTTGGTTCTGTCATAGCCCAGCGCGACCTTGTCCCATGCGGGCCGGGTGTCTTCTCTTGCCTGTATCGTCATGGCGTTCTCCTTTGAAATGTGTTCTGAGCTCGACGCCTGCTGCGCGGTGGCGTGAGCGAGGCGTTTTCCGATCATTGGCCCGGTCTCCGTCACGCGCCTTGGCCCGGCAGGTCGGGGGCGAGCAAGCGATGCGTCTTCGCCAGCTCCGGGATCACTCCCATCCAATGGGCCGTGTGGCCGCCTGGACCGTGCAGCAGGACCACCGGCGGACCCTCACCGCCTTCCTGCACGGCGGTCCAAACTTCGGCCAGGTTCATCCACCTCTGCGTGACCGGCAATGCCGACAGCAGTCGTTGGCGTGCGTCCTCGCCGACAGGGGGTGGGCTGCGTTGTTGCTGCGCTTGAATCGAAGTCATCGTCGTCTCCTTGCTGGTGGCGGTTCCTGGCTTCGACTGTGCGCGTGAAGGCCACGGCTTCGCATCAAGCAAATCACCCAATGTCGCCGCGCGCGGTATGGGTGGTGTGGGTGGTATTGCCCAGGGGGTGGTCAAACGAGCTTGTGCTCGTAGGCGTAGGCGGTGGCGGCGGCCCGCGAGCGCAGGTCGAGCTTGGTGAAGATGTTGCTCAGATGCCGGTCGATCGTCTTCACGCTCAAGAACAACGCGTTGGCGATGGCCTTGTTGCTCTTGCCGGTGGCGACCATGCGCAATACCTGCAGTTCGCGCGGGCTCAAGCCATGAGCCAACGCTTCGCTGTGCATCAGCGCTGCGACGCGGGCGGTGTCGGGCGCGGCGCCCAACTGCTCGAACACGGTGCGGGCCGCGTCGAGTTCCAGCTCGCTGCCCTCGTCATCGCCGATGGCGCGGCAGGCCAGCCCCATCAGCACGCGAACGCGAGCAGCGGCGTACGGTGCTTCGACTTGTTGCCACACTGACCAGGCGCAGCGCAGCGCGCCGAGCGCGGCCTCGGGCCGACCGTCGGCTAATTCGACCGCGCCTCGTGCCTGTGCGGCCAGCGCGGCCAGCACGCCCGGCACGCCGGTATCGAAGGTCTGCGCGATCGCCTCCAGCTCTGCGCAGGCGGCGCGCGCTGCGGCGACGTCGCCGGCCGCGAGCATGATCTCGCCGCAGGCGGGCAGCAGCCTCACGCGCTGCAGCCGGTCCGTGGTCGCGCCCAAGACTCGGCGGATCGCAGCGGCCGCTGCGTCGGTGCGTTGCTGCGCCAGTCGCAGCAGCGCCAGGCCAGGTTGCGGCTCGCCGCCGCACTGGCTCGCACTTCGGTACGCCTGCTCCGCCGCACCGAACTCGCCGCGCAGACGATGCACTTCGGCTTGCTGGTACAGCCCTGCGGCCTGCTGCTTGGCCGCCTGTGGGCCATGCGCGCAGGCGCGCCGCGCCTCTTCGAACGCGTCACTCCACGCGCCAAGCAGCTGCATGATCTCCGAGCGATGCACTCGGCAAATGCCGGTGAAGGCGACCATCTCGGGCTGCCCGTCGCACCAGTGGGCGAGGGCGGTGGTCCACTCGCGAGCCCGACCCAAGGCGTACACCTGCTGGCAACCCTCGATGACGCTGCAGTAAATCAAACCCGTGACGAGCGGCGACAGCGCGTCCGCGGTGACCGCGACCATCGCCTCGTCGAGCAACGCGAGACCCTCCCCAACCCGCCCCTGCTGGATGCGAATCCTGCCTTGCTGGTGCCTGGCCATCGCGCTCAGGTCCGATTCCGCGAAGCGAACGCCGATCTCGGCGGCGCTGGTCGCGGTGGCGTACGCCGCTTCGCTCTCACCGACGCCGATCTGCTGCTCGACGACCGGTAGCAGCAGGTAGCCATGCTCGACGCAATCGCGATTCTGGCGTTCGAGCAGCCGCTGTGCACGCGCCAGCCAACCGGTCGCCTGGCCGGTCTCGCCTCGAAAAAGGAAACTCAGGCCCAGCCAGAACGCGCAGCGCACGGCGCTCACGCCAGCGCCAGTGTTCAGGTGCGCGTCATGAGCGCGCACTAGTGCTCGCAGATAGTCGTCGTCGCGCCCGGTCATGTACGAGGCCTGGGCGAGCAGCTGGAGGTCCTCGCCTCGCAGCGGCACTGCCTGGTCAGCCAGCGAGAGTGAGCGCCAGGCCTCGGCCCAAGCCCTGCGCCCGAAGCATTCACGGCCGCGCTCAAGCTCGCCGCGCATGTCCGCGATGCGGGCGCTCGGATCATCACGTTGATCGAACTCACTCATTTGCTTGCTCTGTGCCCCAAACGTGGCTTGGTTTGTGTGAACGGCTACGCCCCGTTTTTAACTGGACTCCGGGCGGTTGCCAACTCGGGGCGCTCCATAAGCTTCATTTTGCAGACTTTGCCGATGGTTTTGGCGAGCGCTATTGAGTGCCATTAATGGACTAGATGGTGCTTTTATTGAAAATTCGGGAGCGGTTCAGCGTCTTGTAGCGGGGGCAGGCCACCCGGGGCAGCGAGACCGGAGTGGTTGCTAACAGCCAAAACACGATGCAATGCCTGTAATACGGGCGTGTAAAGCTATCTTTTTATAGTAGTAAAGCCTTGGCCAGTGGTCAGGCGCTGCGCCGCCGAAAAAACCGAACAGGCGTTGTTCAAAAAAATCACTGCGGTAAGGGCGCCGGGCCGCGTACCATTCTTTTCCATGAACGCAGAACCAGATTTCACCGCCGCGTTGGCGGCCCGCGTACGCGCTGCAGCCGATGCAGGCACCGCTGTGCGCATCCGCGGCGGCGCCAGCAAAGACTTCTATGGGCAAGCCCTGAGCGGTGACATCCTCGACATGACACCGTTCGCCGGCGTCATCAGCTACGAGCCCAGCGAGCTGGTCGTCACCGTGCGCGGC
>JBDTMD010000176.1:0-5032 GCA_039934435.1 Burkholderiales bacterium | reverse complement strand
CCCGGTGTAGCGCGGCAGCAGCTCGTACACGGCGATCACCGCCATGTAGATGCTCGCGTTGATGAACACGTGGCCGAAGAAGTAGATCAGGTTCTTGGCCAGCAGCGCGTCGAGTGCGAACCCCGGCGCGTACGCGTTCACCAGCGAGATCGCCAGCACCACCGCGCCGCCGAGAATCCCGAGCGAATTGACGATGCACACCATGGTGCTGGCGAGCACGGCGACCGGGTGCGACTTGTCGACCTCGCCGCCGAACAGCCACTGCAGGCCGAGCGCACGCCCGAGGTTGCCATAGACGCGGATGATGGCCAGCATCGCGTCCAGGTAGAACAGCAGGAAACCGACCCCGATCAGCAGGTAGCCGAGCATGAACGCCGCCGCGGCATTGACGCTCCACAGCCCCATCGAGTGCACCGGCAGCGGGTAGAGGAAGGTCCACGCGCCCGCGTAGTGCCCGATGAACGTGGCGGCCAGGATCAGCACCGCGCCCAGCAGGAACAGCACGTAGTTGGCGACGAACATTCCCAGGCTCAGGCGCACGTACTTGCGCAGGAAATACCACATCACCGCGCACGAGCCGAATCCGGACACGCCCACCATGCCCGCGCCGTGCGCGGTCATCAGCTGGTAGAACAGGTCCGGGGGGACATTCAGCCAGTTGCCCTGCGCCATGCGCATCGCCAGGCCCAGCAGCATCATCAGCACGAAGACGACGAGCGTCGTGATCGCGTACAGGTTGAGCACCAGGCGCTCGCGCGCCCCGAGCTTTTCGTTGTCGGGATGCGGCGCGCTCATGACCGGCCTCCGTTCGCATCGGCGACCACTTCGAATTCAGTGATCATGCCGTGGTGCACCACCCCGCAGTACTCCAGGCACAGCACGCGGTACTTGCCCGGCGCAAAGGTGTGCACCAGGCGATTGGTGAAGCCCGGCATCGCCTGCGTCTGCGCCACCAGCCGGTTGCCGGCGTCGTATACCGCGAAGCCGTGATTGACGTCGGCGCTGGTGACTTCGAACTCGACCGGCACGCCGGCCTTCAGCCGGGTCGGTCCGAGTTCCCAGTACCACTGATGGCCGACCGCCTTGACCAGTTGCGGCGCGAGCGCCCCGGCGTGCTGGTCCGGGAGCGGGAAGCGCGCCAGCGTGGCGTAGGTGATGCCGATGCCGAGCGCGACCAGCGCCAGAAACAGCCAGCCGCGCAGCGCGTAGGCTCTGTTCTGCACCTGCTGCGGTTCCGGGGCCGACTTGCCCGCCTGCGCCACGACGAAAATGAAGGTCAGCGCGACCAGCGCCAGCCCGATGAGCGTGATCAGCCAGATCTTGTCCTGCAGCGTCATGGGAGCTCCCCTATAACATGTGCCGCAGATACATTTTTTAGCCGCGCTTGCCCTCTGTCAACATATAAATGCGCGCTGCGGCGCAACAATCCGGGATGAACGCCGCCGCGCCCACAATGGCTTGCCCTGCCGGCGGGTCAAGCCGCCAGGCGCGCGTTCTGAGGGAACATCACCTTGCGTGCCTCGTCGTCCATTTCCGTCTTGAACGTGAAGCGCGTCTTCAAGGCCTCGGCGCGCTGCGCCGCCGGCCGTGCGTTGATCTCGTCGAGCAGGCGCTTGACCTGCGGCAGCTTCGCCCAGGCATCGGCCCCCAGGACGAAGGGCACGGCGCGCGCCCAGCCCCAGACCGCCATGTCGACCAGGGTGTATTCCTTGCCCAGCATGTAGGGGTGCTTGGCGAGCTGCGCGTCGACGATGCTCCAGTGGCGCCAGGCTTCGAAGTCGTAGCGATTGATGGCGTAGGCGATCTTCTCCGGCGCGTAGTGCTTGAAATGCACGCATTGGCCGGAATACGGCCCGATGCCCGTGGCCACGAACATCAGCCATGAGTACATCGGTCCCCGCGCCGCGGGTGTGTTCGCCGGCAGGAATTTGCCGCTCTTCTCCGCCAGGTACAGCAGGATGGCGTTGCTGTCGAACAGCTTGACGCCGTCGTCGTCCAGCGCCGGGGTCTTGGCGTTCGGGTTGATCGCCTTGAAGGCCGCGGCGTGCTGCTCGCCCTTGCGGGTGTCGACCGGCATCGGCTCGTAGGGCAGGCCGCTCTCTTCGAGGAACAGCGCCACCTTCATGGGGTTCGGGGAGGTATGGAAGTAGAACTTGATCACGGGAACGTCCTCTGTTCGCTTCGGGAACCGCATTATGGAGGAGACGGAAGTCAATCGTGGTGCCGCGCCTCCAGCCGGGATCTTGCCGCGTGCAGCAGGATTCTCGAATACAGGCGGTGAAAGCCGAGCAGGGCGCGATAGGGGGCTCCCAGCGATCCGCGGCCTGTCCTGGAGTTCCGCGCCGGAACGACGGCCGAGCCGAAGTACAGGCGCGTGCCTGCCGCGCACGGGGCGACCATTAGCCATGAGCGCGTGCGCTTGCCGACCGGGCACAGCAGGAGCTGGTCCTGCGCGCGCTTCTCGACGCGCCATGCGGCGAACGAGTTACCGGTCCCTGCCGCCAACTGCGCCGCCTGGGCATCGGTGGAAGGCATGGATAGCGCCCACTTCAGAATCGCGCGCTCCAGCTTGAACACCGGCGTGGTGTAGAAGGCCTCGACGAACTGGGCGAGGGACGCGGGCAGGGCGATGTCCGTGCGGTAGCAATCCGCGTAGCCGCCGTCGCGCCGATAGACGTTCAGCAGCGCGGCGTCCGGGAGCGGGCAGGGGGTAACGGAGCGCATGTTTTTATTTTCGTTGAGTGCCTGCGGCACATTTCGGGCAAAGGCAGGCGCGGTTGCATTCGCTCTGCGGCAGCACGATCTTGAGCTTCGCGTAGCGCTGCATGACGCCGTCGAAGATGAGGTGGCTCGCGGCCACCGTGGTCTCGAGTGGATTGCCGATAGTGGCAGTGGATGTCCACGCGCAGGCTGCGGCCCTTGCGGTTGCGCGCCAGCGTGCGCCGGGCCGGCGCGCAGCGGTACGTCGTCAAGGTTTCCTCGGAACCGGGCGAAGGTAGGGCTCGAAAAACGCCTTGGGCGAACCGCAGCCCAGCTTGACGAACAGGGCATCATTCATGAACAGCCCGCGCAGCGTATTCGTCATGCCAGGATCTGGAAACATGCGGTCGGCCACCACGAGCGCACGAGGAAACCGCTTCCATGTGCACTCGCGGTCGACGCTCAGCGTCATATTGGTGTAGCTGGTAACCGAGTAGGCTTGCTGCCGCATTTCGTCGTCCGTCGCCTTCTTCATCTTTACGGTCTTGCCGTCGTATTCCCACATTGACGCCTCGGCGAGCGTCGGAACGATGCGCAGCTGGTTGTAAAGCACGAGCGGCGCGTAGCCCGGCTTCAACAACAACATCGACGGGTTTTCGTAATTCGTGTTGAGGAAGAACGGCTGACTGCTGAATTCCTGCTTTGGGAAGCGCAGCTCGCCCGATTCGTCCGAAACCGCCTCCACCGCGAAAACGACCGCGGTCCTGCCGCCGTGGCCTGTGAGCGTGCCCTCGCGGCCCGTTCCCCTGAATAGTGCGACGAGGCCCGGAATCGGCGTTCCGTCGCTTTCGTCCACCACCTTCATCCTCACTGCAGGCATCGTCGCTGCGTCCGCCGGGGCCGCGGCGATAGAAAGCAACACCGGCAACCAGGCGAATGCCGCGAAGAGACGCGACCGGCGGTTCATTACCGTCTACTTAACGTTTTGTGAACGAGCACCATACCCTCCTCGGAAGTCTGTGAGAGCCAACCTCGCGCCGATGCGCATGCTACCTGACGTACACGGCGAACTGCGTGCGCCGCTCTTGCGCTCTGGTGGTGGTGAAAAAGATTGCGCCGGCCGGTGCGACGCTCTGGGCATAGACCGCACCGCAACCCTGAGGACGCCGAGGTGTCCGAGAAGTGCTCGCTCGGCGCCAAGCCCATGCGGCGATAGTTCGCTAGTTCATCAGCCGGCGGGCGGCAGCGCGCAGACCTGCTCGTAGCGATAGCGCTGCTTCAACTGGCCGTTGTATTCGAAGACATCCAGCGTTCTCGCGTAGGCCGCGGGCGAGATTTCCACGTGCGGCGTCCAGCAACCGAGCTTCTGGTAAGTGGCGATGCAATCGGCGAGCACGCGCTCGTCGATCTTCGGAAAATACGGCTTTTCCGCCTTGGCGATCTCGGCGGCCGGCGTTTCGTTCATATACGCGCGGGTCTTGCGGTAGGCGCGCATGAACGTCTTTGCCATGTCGGTCTTGAGCCAGTCGCGCGTCGCCGCCAGGCTGGAAAAGCCGCAGGGCCCGATTTGCTTGCCGACCTGGGCGACGATATGGCCGACGCCGTCTTCCTGCAGCTGCTGCGGGAACGGGCCCTGCTGCTGGACGTATTGTCCCTGGCCATCGCGGAACGCCTTGTCGATCTCGGCGGCGCCGCCGGGGCAGATCTGTTTCAGCTTGCCGAAATCGATGCCCGCCTTGTGGCAGGCGTACTTGAACATGGCGAGCGGCTGGCCGCCCTTGAACATGACGACCTCGGCGTCCTCCAGTTTTTTCCAGCTGAATGCGGGATCCGCCTTGCGCCCGGTCAGGAAGAAACCGTCCATCTCGTTGACCTGGGCGAAATGCACCGCGCCCGGCGTCTCGCCTTTGTCGAGTGTCGCGAAGCCCTGGCTCAGCGCCGATTGCACGACATGCGCGGAGCCGTCGGCCAGCGCAGCGAGCGCCGATACGCCCGGCGGCGATATCGACCAGTTTGGCTCCAGGCCTTCGGCCTTGAGGAAGCCGCCCGACATGGTCGAAATGAGAGGTGAGTAGAACGCGGAAAACAGCGTGAACTGGATGTTGATCTTGTCCAAGATTCAGTACTCCTCAGGTATGTCCTAGTACAGGTCGAAATATTCGCGGTGCTCCCAGTCCGAGACCTCGAGGTTGCACCGCGCAATCTCGGCCGCCTTGATGCGGCAGTAATAGTCGACGAACTGCGCACCCAGCCCCGCTTTCACGCAGGCATTCTCGCGCAACGCCGCCAGCGCTTCGTCCAGCGAGCGCGGCAGCAGCGGCGCGTTCGACTG
>JBDTMD010000175.1:0-5042 GCA_039934435.1 Burkholderiales bacterium | reverse complement strand
TACCGAGCCTCGCGCTCGCAGCAGCGCCCGGTCCCAGCCGGCGGCCACGCCCAGCGCCAGGACCAGAAGCGCCAGACTGATGCCGACATACCCGGGCAGGATGGCAACGAGGCATGCAGCCGCCGCCGCATGCAGCAGGGCCAGCGCGGCCGCCAGCGCGCGCGACGCGCGCAACTCCAGGCGCAGAACCCCCATGATGCTCAGACGCGCCCGAACACCAGCGTGCCGTTGGTCCCTCCAAAGCCGAAATTGTTCTTGACCGCGTGCTGGATCTTCAGGTCCCGGGCCGTGTTGGCGCAGTAATCCAGGTCGCACTCCGGATCCTGATTGAAGATATTGATGGTGGGGGGTGAAATCTGCTTGTGCACGGCGAGCACGGTGAACACCGACTCGATGCCGCCCGCGCCGCCAAGCAGGTGCCCGGTCATCGACTTCGTCGAATTCACGACCAGCTTGGGGGCATGCGCGCCGAAAGCCATCTTGACCGCCTCGGTCTCGTTCTTGTCGCCGAGCGGCGTCGAGGTGCCGTGGGCGTTCAGGTACTGCACCTGGTCACCCGCAATGCGCGCGTTGGCAAGCGCCGCCAGCATGCAGCGCCTGGGCCCATCGAGACTGGGAGCCGTCATATGGAATGCATCGCCGCTCATGCCGAAGCCGGTGAGCTCGCAGTAAATGCGCGCGCCGCGCGCCTTGGCCTGCTCGAATTCTTCCAGTACCAGCACGCCGGCGCCCTCGCCAAGCACAAATCCATCGCGGTCCCGGTCCCAGGGGCGGCTGGCGGTGGCCGGATCGTCGTTGCGCGTGGACAGGGCACGCGCCGCGGCGAAGCCGCCGACGCCCAGAGGCGAAATCGTCGCCTCGGCGCCGCCGGCCACCATCACGTCGGCGTCGCCATACTCGATCAGCCTCCCCGCCTGCCCGACGGCGTGCAGGCCCGTGGTGCAAGCCGTCACCACCGCGAGATTCGGGCCTTTCATGCCGTACAGGATCGACATGTGCCCTGAGATCATGTTGATGATCGACGCCGGGACGAAGAACGGCGAAACGCGACGCGGCCCGCGCTGCGTCAATTCGGCATGCGTTTCCTCGATGCGCGGCAAGCCGCCGATGCCCGAGCCGATATTCACGCCGATGCGTTCGGCGTTGGCCTCGGTCACTTCAAGGCCGCAGTCTTTCCATGCCTGGATCGCCGCCGCCAGCCCGTAATGGATGAATACATCCATATGGCGTGCCTCCTTCGGCGGCAGGTACGCAGCGACGTCGAAGCCCTTGACCTCGCCGGCGATGCGACAGGCGAAGGCCGTGGCGTCAAATCGGGTGATCGGGCCGATGCCGGGCTTGCCGGCAACCACGTTCCCCCAGGCCTCCTCTACGGTGTTGCCGACCGGGCAGACGATACCGAGGCCGGTAACGGCGACTCTGCGGCGCGACACTTAGGGTGGCGCTACGACTTGGAATGCGACTTTACGAAATCGATGGCCTGCTGCACGGTGGTGATCTTCTCGGCTTCCTCGTCCGGAATCTCGGTCTCGAATTCCTCTTCCAGCGCCATCACCAGTTCCACCGTGTCGAGTGAGTCCGCGCCCAGGTCGTCGACGAACGACGACTCGTTCTTGATCTCCGACTCGTTCACCCCGAGCTGCTCGGCAATGATCTTCCTGACGCGTTGTTCGACATTCTCCATATTCTGCTCCTTCCCTGTTGGGGCCAAGCGGCGGCCCGAAGTTTACCAAATTGGCGTCGCCAGCCTCAGCCCATGTACATGCCGCCATTGACGTGCAACACGCATCCCGTGATGTAGCCGGCCGCCGGCGAAGCCAGGTAGGCGACCGCGGCGGCGATGTCCGCCGACTCGCCGAGCCGGCCGAGCGGTATCTGCGCCAGCAACGCGCTGCGCTGCGCTTCGGGCAGCGCGCGCGTCATGTCGGTGTCGATGAATCCCGGCGCCACGCAATTCACCGTGATGCCGCGGCTGCCGAGTTCGCGCGCCAGCGACTTGGTGAGGCCCACCACGCCCGACTTGGCCGCAGCGTAGTTTGCCTGCCCCGCGTTGCCCGTGGCCCCGACCACCGAAGTGATGTTGACGATGCGCCCCCAGCGCGCCTTCATCATGCCGCGCATCACAGCCCGCGACAGCCTGAAAACCGCCTTCAGGTTGGTATCGAGCACATCGTCCCATTCGGCGTCCTTCATGCGCAACGCGAGATTGTCGCGCGTGATGCCGGCGTTGTTCACCAGGATCGCGATATCGCCCAGATCCTGCCGGAGTGCGGCGACCAGCGCGTCGCATTGGGCAGCATCGCGCACGTTGAGCACGCGCCCCGCGCCCTTGGCGCCGGCCTGCGCCAGCGCCTGCCCGACGCCGGTGGCGCCGTCGTCCGTGGTCGCCGTGCCGACGACCGTGGCGCCCTGCTTCGCCAGCTCGAGCGCAATCGCCCGGCCGATGCCGCGCGATGCGCCGGTTACCAGAGCCAGCTTGCCCTGCAGCATCGTCATGCCCCACTCAGATCCGCCAAGACCTGCTCCAGCGACGCCCTGTCGGCGAGCGCGAAACCCTGCAAATCGCGGTCGATGCGCTTCACCATTCCCGCCAGCACCTTGCCGGGACCGCATTCCACCACGTGCGTCACGCCGAGCGCACGCATCTTGCGCACCGTCTCCACCCAGCGCACCGGCGCCGCCGCCTGGCGCACCAGCGCATCCTTGATCGCCGCCGGTTGCGTCTCGATGCGCACGTCGACATTGTTGATGAGCTGGCAGGCCGGCGCCGTCACCGCGACTTCGGCCAGCCGGTCCCGCAGCCGCTCGGCCGCGGGCCGCATCAGGCTGGAATGAAACGGCGCGCTCACCGGCAGCAGCAACGCGCGCTTCGCGCCCTTCGCCTTGCACGTCTCCATGGCGCGCGCGACCGCGTCCTTGTGGCCGGCGATGACGATCTGGCCCGGGGCATTGAAATTCACCGCGTCGACGACCTGGCCCTGCGCCGCTTCGGCGCAGGCGGCACGCACCTGGTCGTCATCGAGGTTGAGGATCGCCGCCATCGCTCCCTGCCCCTCGGGCACGGCCTCCTGCATCGCCTGGGCGCGGAAACGCACCAGCGGCAGGCATTGCGCGAAATCGATCGACCCCGCCGCCACCAGCGCCGTGTACTCGCCCAGGCTGTGGCCGGCGACGAACTCCGGCTCGGGGCCGCCGAGCTCGCGCCAGGCGCGATAGGCCGCGTAGCCCGCAGTGACCATCGCCGGTTGCGTGTTCACCGTCAGGTTGAGCGCCTCCTGCGGCCCTTCCTCCAGCAGTTTGAGGAAGTCCGCGCCCATCGCGACACCGGCCTGCCGGCGCACTTCGTCGACGCCGGGCAGCGCATCGTAGGCCCGCAGCATGCCCACCGACTGCGAGCCCTGCCCCGGAAATACCATCGCCAGCTTCATGTCGTCACATTGTCGCGAGAGTCGCGCCCCAGGTGAAGCCGCCGCCCACGCCCTGCATCAGCACCCGGTGCCCGGGGCGAATCTTGCCGGCGCGCACGAATTCGTCGAGCGCCAGCGGTACGGAAGCCGCGGATGTATTGCCATGGTGATCGACGGTCACCACCAGGCGCTCCAGCGGCAAATTGAGTTTGCGCGCCGTCGCCTCGAGGATGCGAACGTTCGCCTGATGCGGTATCAGCCAGTCGACGTCCATGAGGCCCATGCCGGCCGCAGCGACCGTCTCGCGCGCCACTTCATCGAGCACCTTGACGGCGAACTTGAATACCTGGCTGCCCTGCATCTGCAGAAAAGGCGAACCGGTAATGCGGCCGCCGCACACGTTTCCGGGGACCGATAGAATGCCGGCTTGACTGCCGTCGGCGCGCAGCACCGATGCGTGCAATCCGGGCCGCTCGGCGCTCGCCAGCACCACCGCCCCGGCACCGTCACCGAACAGCACGCAGGTGCCGCGGTCGTTCCAGTCGAGGATGCGCGAGAACACTTCAGCGCCAATCACCAGCGCGCGCTTGTGCGTGCCGGCACGGATGAAATTGTCGGCCGTGGCGAGGGCGTAGACGAAGCCGCTGCACACCGCCTGAATGTCAAACGCCGGGCAGTTGCGGATGCCGAGCTTCGCCTGCAACAGGCAGGCGGTGCTGGGGAAAACGAAATCCGGCGTCGACGTGGCGACGATGATCAGATCCACATCCTGCGGTCTGACCTCGGCGGCGGCGAGCGCGGCACGGCTCGCTTCGAGCGCCAGATCGCTCGAGGCCTGCGATTCGTCCGCAATATGCCGCTGGACGATGCCGGTGCGCTCGCGGATCCACTGGTCGCTGGTGTCGAGTCGCGCCGCGAACTCCGCGTTGGCGACCACGCGCGGCGGCAGGTAGCTGCCCGTGCCGACGATGCGCGAATAGATCATTTGCCCGCCGCGCGCGCCACAGGCGTCTCGGGATGCAGTTGCGCCATGCGTCGCGCAATGCGCTCGATCACGTCGTTGCGTACCTCCTCCACCGCGCGCTCGAGCGCCTTGCCGAACGCAAACGCGTCGGCCGAGCCGTGGCTCTTGATGACGATGCCGCGCAGGCCGAGCAGGCTGGCGCCGTTATAGCGACCCGGATCCATGCGCGCGCGCAGCGCCTTGAGTACCGGCCGCGCCATCAGGGCGGCCAACTTGCGCCAGGCATTGCGCGTGAACTCCTGGCGCAAAAAGCCGACGATCATGTTGGCGACGCCTTCGGACGCCTTGAGCACCGAATTGCCGACGAAACCGTCGCACACGACCACGTCGGTGGTGCCCTTGTAGATGTCGTCGCCCTCGACGTTGCCGTGAAAGTTGAGCCCGCTGTCGCGCAGCAGGTCCGCCGCCACCTTCACCGTTTCATTGCCCTTGATGTCTTCGACGCCGATATTGAGCAGGCCGACGCTCGGTCGCTCCTTGTGCTCGACCGCGGCCACCAGCATGGCGCCCATGACGCCGAACTGCATCAACTGCTCGGCGGTGCAGTCGACATTGGCGCCGAGGTCAAGGACGTAGGTCCAGCCGCCGCGCATATTGGGCAGAACGGTCGC
>JBDTMD010000174.1:0-5094 GCA_039934435.1 Burkholderiales bacterium | reverse complement strand
AGGATCACGCGCACGGGAAACAGCCGGTCGCGGAACAGATCCGGGTTGGCGGCGAGCGGCGGGAAGTTGCCGGGTACGCCCCGGCCGTCAGGCTGATGGCAGGCGGCGCACTGCCGCTCGTAGGCGGAGCGGCCGTCGACGGCCGGCGCCGGCGTGCGCTTCGGCGCGCGCCGGGGCGGCGCTTCGCTCAGGTAGGTGACCAGGTACTCGACGATCTTGTCGCGCTCGGCCGGCGGCACGCGCAGGCCGTAGCGCCCCATGTCCTGGATCACGGCCGCCCAGGCGTCGGCCGGGATGCCCGCCGAATCGACGACCGACTGCAGGTCGTGGCAGGTGCGGCAGCGGCTATAAACCAGGTCGCGGTTCGGACCCGGCGGCAGCTCGATGCGTTCGGCGGCTGCCGCGGCGCCGGCAGCGAAGAGCGCGAGCGCCGCGGCGACAATCTTGAGCAAGCTGTCTATGCGATCACCACCACGCGGTCGAGTCCGTTCCACTCGTAACCGCGCGGATTCCAGCGCACCAGGCCGTCGGTGGGCTGTGTGCGGCCCAGCGCATCGGTGGCGGCGCACAGCAGCGTGTTCTCGCCGCGGCTCAGCGCGACCGGCGCGGACCAGTGGTACCAGGACCATGGGCTCTCGCCCGGCTTCACGTCGGCGGCGTTCCAGCTGCGCCCGCCGTCGGCGGATACCTGCACGCTGGTGATCGGCGCCTGGCCATCGTTGAACGCCACGCCCGTGACTCGCACCGTGCCCGCGCCCGGCGCGTCGCCAGGCAGCGGGCTGAAGATCACGCTCTTGATCTGCTGGCCGTAGGTCGGCCGGCTGTTCTCGATGGTGTAGTCGTTGGCCTTGAAGTTGCCCGGCTCGACCGGCCGGTTCGGGAAGCGGTAGCCGACCGACTGGAAGGCGCTGGGCGATTGCTCGTTCATGAGCAGCAGTTTGGTCAGGAACTTCACGTTCATGTTGCCGTAGAAGCCCGGGATGATGAGCCGCAGCGGTCCGCCGTGCACAGCAGGGATCGGCTCGCCGTTCATGGACAGCGCAAGAATCGCGTTGTCGAGCGCGGCGTCGTCGATCTCGTAGCTCTTGGAGAAGTCCGAGCCTTCGGGCGTCGGCGGCTGGTCCCAGCCCTCCGCGGTCAGCCAGCGTACCGACGGCGAGGGCAGCAGCTTCATGTCGTCGAGGAATTTGCGCAGCGGCACGCCTTCCCACTCCACGTTGCCCATGCCGCCATTCTTCCACTGCCCGCCGGCGACTTTTTGTTTCGCGGCGAAGTATGAGCGCCCATTGCCCGCGCACTGCATGACCGCGACGCGCTTCACCTGGGGCATCTTCTGCAGCTCGGCGAGCCGCACTTCGCGCGGGCGCTGCACCAGTCCGTCGACCTGCAGCGTCCAGTCGCGGTGCGGGATGTCAGTGGTCGCGTACCAGGCGGCCTCGCCCTCGTGCGGGAAGTGCAGGCGGTTGAACAGCACGTCCTTCGGCGTCAGGGCGTGGCCGCGCAACAGCTCGAGCGGCGTCTCCATCACGCCGAGCTTGGCGTTGTGGATGATCATCCCGGGCGCCTTGCCCTTGATGATCTGGTCCGCGGTCTCGGCGGCGAAGGCGAGCCGCGAGAAGCCCGGGATCAGGTCGAGGGACAGGCCCGCGGCAGTCGCGCCGGCGGCGATTGCGAACTCACGGCGGGAAAGCATGATTTTTCCGGATTTCCTGTTCATGGCGCCCTCCTCAGGATGATTGCGC
Source organism: Burkholderiales bacterium (assembly GCA_039934435.1). GTDB lineage: Bacteria > Pseudomonadota > Gammaproteobacteria > Burkholderiales > SG8-39 > JAABQT01. Next base: position 3,352 of record JBDTMD010000174.1, on the reverse strand, counting down.
CAATATATGCCGTGTGCGCGCGCCACTCAATACGCGCGCGCCTTATGGCGCCAATCGCAGCGTCGATGCGGCGGTGCAGCGTGCGGTCGGCCTACGTCGCGACCAGGGCCAGCAGCCGGTCCATCGTCTGGTCGGCCCAGAACTCCGGATCCTTGTCGATTTCGGCCTCGCCCTTCTGCACGATTTCCGTGGCGACCTTGCGGCGCTCGCAGTAGCCGCGCCAGAACTGCTTCACTTCCTCGGAGGACATGTTCATGGGGGGAATTCTGTCCTGCTACACTGCAGGCTGGCAACCACGAAAGGAGGTGATCCCGTGAGAGACAACCAAGGCACCATCGGCAGGCTGGACTCCGGAACCGGATCATTTCGCGGTCAAAGGAGCATTGCCAGCTGAGCAGCCGGCCGTGCCTTAACAGCAGAACAAGCGCCCCGGGCGGGAAACCGACCGGGGCGTTTCATTTCAGGGGCTTACTTCCAGGGCAGGCGCGCCGGCTTGGCCGGGGCGACGGGATTGACGGGCTGCTTGGGTTTTTTCTTCTCGCGGTTGCTGCGCTGCGTTCCCTTGGGCATGCCTGGGCTCCTTGTAGGTGGCGCATTATCCGCGATATGGACGCCGCATGAAGCTCGATCCGCATGACCTGGAACAGATCACCGCGGGCACGCTGGCGCACTACGGCCAGCGCGCGGGCGATTTCCGGCGCGGCACGCAGGACCACGACGTCAGCCAGAACGTCGCCGAGCTGCTGCGCCATATCGAAGGCGCGCCGCCGTTTCGCATACTCGATCTGGGCTGCGGGCCGGGCCGCGACCTGGCGACGTTCAGGAAACTGGGCCATGCGCCGGTCGGCCTCGAGGGGCTGCCCGAATTCGCTGCCATGGCGCGCGCGGCCAGCGGCTGCAAAGTGCTGGAGCAGGACTTCCTCGCGCTCGAGCTGCCGCCGGCGCGCTTCGACGGCATCTTCGCCAACGCGTCGCTGTTTCACGTGCCGGCGCAGGAGCTGCCCCGGGTGCTGCTGGAACTGAAGCGCGCGCTCCGGCCGCGCGGCGTGCTGTTCAGCTCCAATCCGCACGGCCGCAACGAAGAGGGCTGGAACCGCGGCCGCTACGGCGCGTTCCTCGACTGGGACACCTGGCGCGCGTTCGCCACCGGCGCCGGCTTTGCCGAGCTCAACCACTATTACCGGCCGGACGGGCTGCCGCGCGCGGAGCAACCGTGGCTGGCGAGCAGCTGGCGCGCGTGAGCCTGGTCCCGCCGCGCATCGAGCCGCCGGCGCGGCCGCTCAACCGCCTGTCATTCATCGCGCGCTTCGTGCGCAATCCGCTTGCGGTGGTGCCGCAGGCCGCCTACGAAGAGGACATCGTCTTCCTGCCCGGCGCGCCGATCGCCTGGGTCACCGGCCCGGCGATGGTGAAGACCATTCTGCTCGAGGAGCGCGAGAAGTTCCTGAAGCTGGCGCAGATCCGCCTGCTCGAGCCGTTGCTCGGCAAGGGCATCCTGACCAGCGAAGGCGCGCACTGGAAATGGCAGCGCCAGGCCGCCGCGCCGATGTTCCGCCTGCAGGAACTGACCGGCTTCGTGCCCGGCTTTGTGCGCGCCGCGCGCGCGCTGCTGGCGCAATGGCGCGCGCAGCCCGCCGCCGAGCGCGCGATCGACCGCGACATGACCCAGGTCACCTTCGACGTCATCTCGGCGACGCTGCTGCCTTCGGCCGACGCGCGCATGCCGGGCGCCGTCGAAGCCGCCACCGGCCGCTTCCAGCGCTCGGGCGCCTGGGGCCAGCTCTATGCCGTGGCCAACCTGCCGAAATGGCTGCCGCAGCCCGGGCGCGCCGGCGCCGCGGCGGCGGTGCGCGCGCTGCGCGAGGCGGCGCTCGCCGCCGTGCGCGAGCGCCGCGGCACCGCGGCGCCGAAGGACGACCTGCTCACGCGCCTGATGCGCGCGCACGACCCGGAGAGCGGCCAGCAGATGAACGACGAGCAGCTGGTGGACAACCTGCTCACCTTCTACCTCGCCGGCCACGAAACCACCGCCAACGCGCTGACCTGGACGCTGTACCTGATCGCGCGCTCGCCCGAATGGGCGCAGGCGCTGGAGGCGGAGATCGCGCGCGTCGCCGGCGGCGCCGACATCACGGCGGCGCACCTCGAGCAACTGGTGCTGACGACGCAGGTGATCAAGGAAGCGATGCGCCTGTATCCGCCGGTGCCGATCATGACGCGCCAGGCGGTGGTCGACGCGCAGCTCGAAGGCCATGCCATCAAGGCCGGCACGTCCCTGGTGATGCCGATCTACGCCATCCACCGCCACGCGCGGCGCTGGGGGCAGCCCGACGCCTTCGATCCGGCGCGCTTTGCGCCGGGACGCGAGGAAAAGATCGCGCGCTACCAGTACCTGCCGTTCGGCGCCGGGCCGCGCATCTGCATCGGCATGGCCTTCGCCATGCTCGAAGCCACGGCGATTCTGGCGACGCTGCTGCAGCACGCGCGCTTCGCCGCCACCGCGCACGAGCCGGTGCCGGTGGCGCGCGTGACGCTGATTCCGAAGGGCGGCATGCCGCTACAGGTCAGCTTCAGGCGCTGATCACGCGCCGGGCTCGTCCAGCCGCAGCACCTGCGTCAGCACTTCCTCGAGCAGCTTCTTGCTGTAGGGCTTGACGATGTAGCCGTCCGCGCCCAGGCCGAGGCCGCGCTGGATGTCCGTCGGGTCGTCCTTCACTGTCAGCATGACCACCGGCATCAGTGCGTGCGTCGGGTGGCTGCGCACGCCGGCGAGGATGTCGAAGCCGTCGCCGTCGGGCAGCAGGATGTCGAGCAGCAGCAGATCGGGGGGCTGGTGCCGAACCAGCGCCTCCTGCAGTGCGGCGGCCGACGCCGCGGCGCGCGAAGCGAATCCCGCCAGTTTTACGCGCAACTCGGCGAGCGCCAGCTGGTCGGGGTCGTCCTCGACGATCAGCACCACGGTTTCCGCGGGCGCCTTGGCCGAGGGTGGCCGGTGCTTGATGCGCGCGGAAGCCAGGTACACGCCCTTGCGCGTCAGCGCATTGCCGGCGGCCTGCGCGTCGCGCGCCAGCCGCGCCCGGTCCTCGGCGATCAGCAGCGGCAGCTTGAAGCCGCCGGTGAAATCCAGGTCGTGCGCCGCCTTGTCCGGGCGCGACTCGAGCAGGCCGAGCTCCTCGAGCTCGCTCAGCCATTCGTTGATCAGTTGGTCGGAATAGCGGCGCAGGTAGCCGCGCAGCACGTCGGTGTGCGTCTCGAGGTCGAGCATGCCGAGGATGCGCCGATAGGCGGCGGGGACCGCGCGGTCTTCCTTTTCCCACGCGCGGCGTCCCGATGCGGACAGGCGGTAGATGCG
>JBDTMD010000173.1:0-5111 GCA_039934435.1 Burkholderiales bacterium | reverse complement strand
TCTTGCCGGCCATCACCGAGTGCGCGCCGCAGGAATTGTTGCCGATCATGCCGCCGAGCGTGCAGCGGCTGTGCGTGGCGGGGTCGGGGCCGAAGGTGAGACCGTGGCCCGCGGCGGCGGCGCTCAGGCTGTCGCACACCACGCCGGGCTCGACGAGCGCGCTGTGCGCCGCGGCGTCGATTGAAAGCACCCGGTCCATGTACTTCGAGCAGTCGATGACGACGGCGACGTTGACGCCCTGGCCGCACTGCGAGGTGCCGCCGCCGCGCGCCAGCACCGGCGCGCCGTGCGCGCGGCAGGCGGCGAGCGCGGCCATCACGTCATCGGCCGAGCGCGGCAGCACCACGCCGATCGGCACCTGGCGGTAGTTGGACGCATCCGAGGCGTAGGCGGCGCGCGCGCCGGCGTCGAAACGCACTTCGCCCGCGAGCGCCGCCGCCAGCGCGGCCTGCAGTTCCTTCATGCCGGCAGTGTAGCGGGGTCGAGCGCGCCGATCACGGGCGGCTAGGTCACGAGCGGCGGCAGCGGGCAGTCGAGCACCGCGCCCGTGACGCGCAACAGCTCGGCTTCGCCAAGGCGGATGGTGCCGTCGGCCGTGGCGGCGGCGAACAGGGCCTTCACCAGCAGCGCCTTGGCGAGCGGCGCGAGGCCGCGCAGCCGATCGAGCGCGGCGCCCGCAGCCTGCGGCGTGATCGCCTCCTGCCCGAGCAGCCGCGCTTCGTGCAGGCCGCCCAGTTGCGCAACGCCGGCCTCGAAGGCGGCCGCCGTGTCGGCGTGGCTGGCGAAGGCGATGAGCGAAAGCAGCGTCAGCGACTCCTCGCGCAGGTCCTCGATGCGCTTGCCGCTCGCCACCGGCGCCTGCGGCGCAAGCTGGTGGCGCAGCAGCGTCTGCAGCACGAACTCGTGCAGCGACACGCGCCGGTCGGCGCGGATCGCAGTCTCGACGTCGTCGAGGAATTTTGTCCGCCCCGCCTCGTCCATATTCTTCAGCGCGGGCAGCGCGAGGTCGACGAGCGGCAGATGCAGCGCCGTATCGAGGCGCCCTGCCGCCGCCTGCGGCCCGACGAGCGCGAGCACCGCCGTGCGCGCGCCCTCGGGCGCGCGCACGGACTCGCGCAGCTCGGCGGGCAACGCGTCGACCAGGCGCTGCGCGCGGTCCACTTTTTCCGCGTCCAGGGTTCCGACCAGTTGAGCGCTCGCTTGCGGCGTGCGGCCCCAGGCATGCGCGGCATCCGCCGTACGCTTGCCGCCCGCGGCCAGCACCGCCGTTGCCAGAAGGCCCTCGGCAGCCTGGCGGCGTCGCGCATCGTCGGCGTCGTCCAGTTGGGCCGCCGGACGCCGCGCACGGTACTTTGAAGGCTCGAACCCCGGATGCACGCGGCGGATGCGCTCGTCGACCGGCGGGTGCGTAGCGAAGATGCCCGAAAGCCAAAGGTTCACGCTCTCGCCGAAATACATGTGCGACAGCTCCTCGGCGCTGCGGCCCTCGATCAGCGTGCCGCGGGTCGAGGCGCGGATCTGGTCGAGCGCGCCGGCGATGCCGTCGGGATTGCGCGTGTACTGGACGCTCGACGCGTCGGCGAGGAACTCGCGCTGGCGCGCAATGGCCGCCTTGATCAGGCGCGCGAAAAACAGGCCCGTGTAGCCGATGATAAACAGCGCCACGCCGACCGCGAACACTGCCGCCGCGCCGTTCTTTCGTCCGCCGCCGCCGCGGCCCATCGCTTGCATCGCGAACCGGCCGATCGAGCCGATGAAGACGATGCCGGCGAGTATGCCGATCATGCGGATGTTGATGCGCATGTCGCCGTGCAGGATGTGGCTGAATTCGTGCCCGATGACGCCCTGCAGCTCGTCGCGGTTGAGCGTCTCCAGCGTGCCGCGCGTCACGGCCACCACCGCGTTCGAGACTTCGCTGCCGGCGGCAAAGGCGTTGATGCCGGGCTCGCCCGCCATCACGTACACCTTCGGCACGCGCACGCCGGCGGCGATCGCCATTTCCTCCACCACGTTGAGCAGGCGCCGCTCGAGCGGGTCGCGCGTCTCGGGCGACACCGGCCGGGCACCGGCCATGCGCGCCACTACTTCGCCGCCGCCGCCGAGGCGCAGGCTCTGCACCACGGTCACGGCGAGAATCAGCGCCAGCGTGCCGAGCGCGGCGCCCCAGTACAGCGCCGGCGGCACGTCGGCGAGCGACACGGGACCGGGCACGTCGGCGGCAAGCTTATACAGGTAGGCGCCGGCAAACACCGCGGTCACCGCCGCGACCACCGCCACCACCGCCAGCCCGTACAGCACCACCAGGACGCGCGTGTTCCTGCGCGCGAGCTCCTGGTGCTCGAAAAAATTCAAGGGATCTCTAGAACTTCACCTTCGGTGCCTGGCGCTCTTCCTTCGACTCGGTGGCTTCCAGCAGCGTCGCTTCCTTGAACGTGAACAGCCCAGCGACCACGTTGTCGGGGAACGACTCGCGCTTGGTGTTGTAGCTCATCACCGCGTCGTTGTAGCCCTGGCGCGCGAACGAAACCTTGTTCTCGGTGCTGGCGAGTTCCTCCTGCACCTGCAGGACGTTCTGGTTGGCCTTCAGGTCCGGGTAGGCCTCGAACACGGCGAGCAGGCGCCCGAGCGCGCCGCCGAGGGCGCCTTCGGCCTGCGACAGGCCCGTCATCGCCGCGGCATCGCCGGGCGCCGCCGCCGCGCGCTGCGACGCGCTCACCGCCGCGCCGCGCGCCGCCACCACCGCCTCGAGCGTCTGGCGCTCGTGCGCCAGGTAGCCCTTGGCCGCTTCCACGAGGTTCGGGATCAGGTCGTAGCGGCGCTTGAGCTGCACGTCGATCTGCGCGAACGCGTTCTTGAAGCGATTGCGCAGAGTCACCAGCCCGTTGTAGATCGCGATGACCCAGGCGGCGAGTACCACGATAATCCCGAGCAAAATCCAGCCACCGGTGCTCATTGCGTGCCTCCTGGAGCGTGAAGATGTCCCGGGTACTATAGCGCATGCATACGCGGGCCATCCCGTCGAGCGGCGAAGCCCTGCCGGTGATCGGCCTGGGCACCTGGCAGACCTTCGATGCCGGCGGCGACGCGATCGCGCGCGCGCCGCTGCGCGACGTGCTGAAGGCGTTCTTCGACGGTGGCGGCCGGCTGGTGGATTCCTCGCCGATGTACGGCTCGAGCGAGTCCGTGGTCGGCGACCTGTGCGCGGACCTCGGCATCTGCGAGCCGCTGTTCATGGCCAGCAAGGTGTGGACGCGGGGGCGCGAACAGGGCATCCGCGAGATGCAGCGCTCGATCGAGCGCATGCGCGCCGGGCGCATGGACCTGATGCAGGTGCACAACCTGCTCGACGTCGAGACACATACGAAAACGCTGCTCGAGTGGAAGGCGGCGAAGCGCGTGCGCTACATCGGCGTCACGCACTACGCGACCTCCGGCCACACTGCGGTGGGGCGCTCGCTGAAAACGAAGCAGTACGATTTCGTGCAGATCAACTACTCGCTCGACGAGCCGGAATCCGACCGCTCGCTCCTGCCGCTGGCGCGCGAGCTCGGCGTCGCCGTCGTCATCAACCGCCCCTTTGCCACCGGCAGCATGTTCCGGCGCGTGCGCGGCAAGCCGCTGCCGCCGTGGGCGGCGGAGCTGGGGATCCAGAGCTGGGCGCAGTACTTCCTGAAATGGATCGTTGCCCATCCGGCGGTGACCTGCGTGATCCCCGCGACTTCCAAGCCCGAGCACCTGCGCGACAACCTGGGCGCGGGCCTGGGCGCGCTGCCCGACGCGGCGCAGCGCGCGCGCATGGCGCGGCACTACGCCGCGCTCTAGCCGAATCCCGGCGGCGGCGTGAAGGCGAAGTATTCCTTTTCGATCAGCCGCGCGACGGCGATCGTGCGGTAATCGCCATACTGCGGGCCGATGATCTGCGCGCCCACGGGCAGCTTGCCGCCGGCGAGCTCGATCGGCGCCACGGTCGAGGGCAGGTTGCACATCCCCGAGTAGCCGGCCCAGAACATCTGCGTGGTGGAAGGCTGGGGCTTGCCGTTCACGTCGATCATGCGTTCCCAGCGCTCGCCGCGCTGGTTCTGCGGGAACGCCGGCGTCGCCGCCGGCGGGCACAGCAGCACGTCCCAGTGGCGGAAGAATTCGGCCCACAGCAGGCGCATCTGGTGGCGGCGGTTGGACCATGCCAGCCACTCCTTGTGGCGCATGACGTTGGCGCGCGCGGCCTGCGCTTCGTAGCTCGCGTCGTCCGGCGGGCGCTTGTGCGCCAGCTCCTCCCACAGCACGACGTGCGCCGGCAGCTGGCGGTTCGAGGTCGCCGCACGCAGCAACGAAAGGTAGACGCGATGCGCCTCGGCCGGATCGAACTCGGGGCGCGCCGTGTCGGAGACCTTGGCGCCTTTTTTCGCCAGCGCGCCCGCCAGGCGCTGGATCGCGCCGGAGACGCTGGCGTCCACTTCCGCGGTCGCGTGCGACGCCATCACGGCGACGCGCAGCCCGCGCCAGGAGACGGACTTCGGCTTTTTCAGTTCCAGGGCCCAGCCCGCGCCGTCGACGTCGTCGGGGCCGGCGACGACGTCCATGGCCAGCGCGAGATCCGCGGCGCTGCGCGCGAGCGGGCCGATGGCCGCGATGTCGCCCGGATGCGCCATGCCGGGCAGCGCGTGGCCGCGAGAGGCGCAGATGCCCCAGGTCGGCTTGTGGCCGTAGACGCCGCAGTAGTGCGCCGGGTTGCGGATCGAGGCGCCGATGTCGCTGCCGAGCTCGAGCCCCGTCAGGCCCGCGGCGAGCGCCGCCGCCGAGCCGCCGGAGGAGCCGCCGGGCGTGCGCAGCAGGTCCCAGGGATTGTTGGTGGTGCCGTAGATCGGGTTGAAGCTCTGCCAGTCGGCGAGCAGTACCGGCACGTTGCTCTTGCCGAAGACGATGGCGCCGGCGCGCTTCAGGCGCTCCACGGCGAGCGCATCCTTCTTCGCCACGTTGCCCTTGTTCTCCGGCATGCCCCAGGTGGTGGGCCAGCCGGCGACGTCGAAGGATTCCTTCACTGTCATCGGCAGACCGTGCAGCGGGCGCGGCTTGACGAATCCCAGTCCGTATGCGCGGATCGCGCGATGGTC
>JBDTMD010000172.1:0-5126 GCA_039934435.1 Burkholderiales bacterium | reverse complement strand
AGGGTGAGATTCGCTTCCACTCCCCACTTGAGCGCCAGCGGCAGCAGCAGCTCCAGGCCGGTGGCGCCGGGCTCGGCTTCGGCGAACGGCAGGTGCTTGCGGTCGTCGTCGACCGGCGTGTGGTCGGAAACGATGCAGTCGATGGTGCCGTCGGCGAGGCCGGCGCGCAGCGCATCGCGGTCGCGCGGGTGGCGCAGCGGCGGCTCGAGCCGGCACTGCGGATCGAAAAAGCCGAGATCCATGTCCGACAGATGCACGTGGTGCACCGCCACGTCGCAGGTCAGCGGCAGGCCGTCGTGCCGCGCGCGCCTGAGCAGAGCGACACCGGCCGCGCTCGACAAGCGGCAGATGTGCACGCGCGCACCGGTGGCGCGCACCAGTTCGAGCAGCGTCGCCAGCGCCACGGTCTCGGCGAACGCCGGGATGCCCGCGAGGCCCAGGCGCGTTGCCACTTCGCCGTCGTGCGCCACGCCGTCCTTGGCCAGCCACACGTCCTCGACGCGCAGCCAGACCGGGAAACCGAACGTCGCCGCGTACTGCAGCGCCCGCCACAGGACTTCGGTGTCGGCGATCGCGGCGTCGGCCTGCGAGAAGGCGACGCAACCGGCTTGGGCGAGCTCCGCCATCTCGGTGAGCTTGCGGCCTTCGAGCTTCACCGTCAGCGCGCCTACCGGGTAAACGCGCGCGCGCGCCAGCGCTTTGGCGCGACGCCGCAGCATATCGACCAGCCCCGGCTCATCGAGCGGCGGATCGGTATCAGGCGGGCAGGCGAGGCTGGTCACGCCGCCGGCCACCGCGGCGTTCATCTCGGAGTCGAGCGTCGCCTTGTACTCGTAGCCCGGCTCGCGCAGGCGCGCCGCGAGGTCGATGAGGCCCGGCGCGACCACCAGCCCCTTGGCGTCGATGACCCGGTCGGGCTTGCCGGCAAGCGCCTCCACGATGCGCCCGTCGGCCATCGCCACGTCGCCAACGGCGTCGCGCCCGCTCGCCGGGTCGATCACCCGCCCCCCCTTCACCAGAAGCTTCATCCGCCGCCCACCACCATGGACATCACCGCCATGCGCACGGCGATGCCGAACGTCACCTGCGGCAGGATCACCGAGTGCGGGCCGTCGGCGACGTTGGAGTCGATCTCGACGCCGCGATTCATCGGCCCGGGATGCATGACGATGGCGTCGGCCTTGGCGAGCGCGAGCTTGTCGGCGGTGAGACCGTAGTGCTTGTTGAACTCCTGCGCCGACGGCAGCAGCGTGCCGCTCATCCTCTCGTTCTGCAGTCGCAGCATGAACACCACATCGGCGTCCTTCAGGCCCTCTTTCATCGAGTGGCACACGCGCACGCCGAGCGCCGCGGCGCCCGCGGGAATCAGCGTCTGCGGACCGATGACGCGCACTTCGGGCACGCCGAGCGTCGTCAGGCCGTGGATCAGCGAGCGCGCGACGCGCGAGTGCAGCACGTCGCCCACCACTGCCACTATCAGGCGCGAGAAATCCTTCTTGTAGTGACGGATGGTGTAGAGGTCGAGCAGGCCCTGCGTCGGGTGCGCGTGGCGGCCGTCGCCGGCGTTGATCACGTGCTCGTGCGGCTTCACGTGTCGCGCGATCAGGTACGGCGCGCCCGAGGAGCCGTGGCGCACGACGAAGATGTCGGCCTGCATCGCCGACAGGTTGGCCACCGTGTCGAGCAGCGACTCGCCCTTGGAGGTCGAGCTCACGGCGACGTTCAGGTTGATGACGTCGGCCGAGAGCCGCTTGGCGGCGATCTCGAAGGTGGTGCGCGTGCGCGTCGAGCCCTCGAAGAACAGGTTGAACACGCTTTTTCCCCGCAGCAGCGGCACCTTCTTGATGTCGCGCTCGGTGACACCGGCGAACGATTCGGCGGTGTCGAGGATCTGCACTATCAGCTCGCGCGGCAACCCTTCGACCGACAGCAGGTGCTGCAGCTCGCCTTTTTCGTTCAGCTGCGGATTACGCGGCACGTTCGAGCTCCAGCGAAAGCTTGCCCTGCTCGCTGCGCTTCAGGCGCAGCCGCTGCCCGGCCGCCACTTCGATGCGCGCGCCCGCGTGCTGCGCGCAGATCGGCAGCTGCCGGCCGTCGCGCTCGGCGAGCACCACGAGCGAGATCGAGGCCGGGCGGCCATAGTCAAACAGCTCGTTGATCGCCGCGCGCACCGTGCGCCCGGTGTAGAGCACGTCGTCGACCAGCAGCAGAGCCTTGCCGGCGACATCGAACGGAATCTTCGAGCGCTTGGGGTCGCGCGCCAGGCCCTTGCGGTCGTAATCGTCGCGGTAGAACGCGATGTCGAGATAGCCGAGGGGCTCCTTCATGCCGAGCGCCGCGTGCAGGCGCTCGGCGACCCAGGCGCCGCCGGTGTGGATGCCGATCATGGCGCTGGTCGGCCCGATGCGCGGCGCCAGCGCCGTCGCCAGCGCCGCGCACAGCGCCTCGGCGTCAGGCAGCGCGGCCATGGAAATATTGTTCGAGGATCAGCTGCGCCGCCACCGAGTCGACGGGCTTTTGCTTTGCGCCGCGCAGCCGGCTCTCGGCCTCCACCGACGTGTAGCGCTCGTCGACGGTCGCGACCGGCAGGCGAAAGCGCCCGGCGAGCTGGCGGGCGAAGCGCTGCACGCGCTTGGCGAGAACGTGCTCGCCGTGCTCGGCCACCGGCAGGCCGACGACCAGGGCATCGGGGCGCCATTCCTTCACAAGTTTCTCGATCGCGGCAAAACCCGGCGCGGCGATTGCGGCGAGCGGATGCGCGGTGCCGAGCTCTGCTTCCCCTACCGCAACGCCAATGCGCTTGATGCCGAAATCGAAGGCGAGGACGGTGCGCGCCTGATCAGGCATGTCCCGCCGAATCCGCCAGGCGCGCGTAATCCACGCCGAGCAGCTCCATCGCCGCCGGCAGCCGCTCCTCCGAGGGCAGGTCGAAGATGATGGCGTCCTTCGCTTCCACCGTCAGCCAGGCATTCTGGCCGAGCTCGTGCTCGAGCTGGCCCGCCGACCAGCCGGCGTAGCCGAGCGTGACCAGGAGCTTCGCCGGCCCCTCGCCGCGGCCGACCGCTTCGAGGATGTCCTTGGAGGTGGTGAGGCCGATGGCGTCGCGCACCTTGAGGGTAGACTGCCAGTTGCCGGCCGGCTCGTGCAGGACGAAGCCGCGGTCGGTCTGCACCGGCCCGCCGAAGTAGATTGGCGCGTCGGACAGGGTTCTTTCCTGGAGCTTGAGCGACAGGCGCTCGAACAGCGCCTGCAGCGTCATGTCGATGGGGCGGTTGACGACCACGCCGAGCGCGCCCTGCTCGTTGTGCTCGCAGACGTAAGTCAGGGACTTCGCAAAGTACGGATCGGCCATGTTGGGCATGGCGATCAGGAAGTGGTGCGTCAGATTGATCGAGGACACGCTCGCGCTCATTCTACCGCATGCCCTTCGACAGCGCTCTAGTAACGCAAGTTCGCCAGCGCTTGTTCCAGCTCGCGCAACACCTGCGCCACCTCCTCCACCGCGGCCGCGGCGCGCGTCGCCGCCGCTGCCGCCTGTTCGGCGCCCGCCAGCATCTCGCGCACGCCGCCGGCGATGGCGCTCGCCGCCGCGCCCTGCGACTTCGCGGTCCTGGAGACGCGGCCGATGTCTTCGGCGAGCGCGCGCAGCCGCTCGCCGAGTTCGGCCAGCGTGCGCGCCGAGGCGCTGCCGCCGAGCGCTTCGGCCTGCGCCGCGATCTGGTGCAGCAGATGCGCGGTCTTCGCCATCTCGGGCGAGGCGCCGCGCACCCGGTCGACGCTTTCCGCCGCGGTGCGCACGCGTTTGCCCATGTCCGCGACCACCGACAGCGCCGCGCTCACCGCCTGGCGGCCCTGCACCGCTGCCTCCAGCGAGCCGCGCGCCATGTCCACGGTCTGGTTGGAGCGCGCCGAAAGGTCGGTGACCGCGCGCGCCATGCCGAGCGCGCGCGCGCTCGCGCCCTTGATGCGCTCGGACTGCAAGCGTGCCGATTCCAGCAGCCCGTCGGCCGCCGCCTGCGCCGAGCCGGCGGCGCCGCCGACGCGCTCGGCAGCATGCGCGATGCGCGCCACCAGCGCGCGCAGCCCGTCCAGTGCGTCGTTCAGTGCCGCGGCGGCCGGGTAGGTGATCTCGCTGCCGACGGTGGCGCGCGCGGTGAGATCGCCCGTGCCGAGCGACTCGAGGTCGCGCCGCAGCTGCTCGACGGCATCGAGATCGAGCTCGAGGTGCCGGCGCATCACCGCCAGGCGCCGCGCCGCCGACTCGCGCACGCGGCGCTCATCGATCACGTAGAACAGCGCGAGCAGCAGCAGCGCGGCAATCAGCGCGAGGGCAATAACGGCCAGGCCCGCCTCGTAGGCGACCTGCGACGGCGCGGCACGATACGCGGCCACCACGCGGTCCACGGACTCGAGCAGACGATCCGAGTCGGCGTTGATGGCGAAGGCCGCGGCCTTCGCCGACGTCAGCCGCTCGCGCGTGCCCAGGACCGCGACCACGGCGTCCTGATCAGGACCAAAGCTCGCGCCGAGCGCCTCGAGCGCCGCCGCGACGTCGTCGTCGCGCGCAGCGGTGCGCAGCTGGGCGAGCGTGCCGCGGAACTCGTTCACGTCCTTGCCGAGCAGGAACTCGGTCTCGGGCTCGACGCGATCCGCGGCGACCAGCAGCTGCGCGCCGCGCGCCAGGCGCTGAGTGAGCATTACGAGACGGCTGGCCGCGGCCATCTGCGCTGGCGCGGCGCCTTGCGCGAGCATCAGGTTCTGCACGCGCTCGGCGCGTTCCAGCAGTTGCGGATTGGCGCGCTCCATGCGCGCGGCGGTGGCGGCGAGCGCGACGAGCAGCTTCTGGTCGCGCAGCAGGAGCGCCGCGTTCTTTTCGCTGCGCGCCCACTCCGCGCTCAGCGCGGCGAGCGCGCGCGGCGCGCGCGCGTCGCGCGCCAGCCGCGCCAGCGCCGCGGTAAAGCCGTCGCGGCTCGCCTGGATCTGCGGGAAGGCCTCGGCGTCGCCGTGCAGCCCGCGCAGCGCCGCTTTCGCCAGCCGCTGCGACAGCATGCGCAGCTCCGCCGCCGCGGCGACGTGGCCTTCGCCAAAATGCGCCTCGCGGTATTCCGACCAGGCCAGCCACAGCG
>JBDTMD010000171.1:0-5172 GCA_039934435.1 Burkholderiales bacterium | reverse complement strand
GCGCTGCCGGCGCCCGCGGCTTCGAACGAGCCGCCGAAAAAGCCCGGCGGCGGCAAGCCGACGCTGCGCCGCGTGAAATAACACTTAGTGGAACTCCGGGAGCGAACATGAAACGCAAGTACGGCGCCACGCGCGCCAACGAATCCCTCGCCGAGAAGCGCATGCGCGAGGCGGCCAAGGCCGGCGGCGACAACAGCTTCAACTTCGGCACCAAGCTGAGGCGCGGCTCGCCCACGCGCGGCAAGAAGCGCGGCCGGGTGTACCGCATCAAGTAGCGGCCTAGATCGCCTCTGGTTGATCTGGGTCAATATGGCGCGCGTTCGCGCCGCGCAGACTCGTCTCAGGCACGCCGGCGTCGTTCCGGCAGAAAGCGAGGCGGTCATGGGCCAGGCCAGGTTGGGCGGTTTCGTTGCAACGTGCGCGATGGCGGGCGGCTTGCTGCTCCTCGCGCCTGTGGGCGCACAGGCGGTGCCGAGTTTCGCGCGGCAGACCGGATTGGCTTGCGAGGGCTGCCATACGGTGTTTCCCGAGCTGACGCCGTTTGGGCGGCGCTTCAAGCTCAACGCCTACGCGATCGATAACCTGCCGCAGGTGAGCGGCATGAGCGCCAACAAGGAGCAGACGCTGCTGCTCAACCAGCTGCCGCCGCTGTCGTTCATGTTCCAGACCTCGATGACCAGCACCAAGGCGGCGCTCCCCGACTCCGGCTCCGGCGGCGGCAACGCACAGAACGGCCAGGTGCAGTTTCCCCAGCAGGCGAGCCTGTTCTACGCCGGCCGGATTGCGCCCAACGTCGGCGCCTTCGTCCAGATGACCTATGACGGATCCGGAGGCGGCTTCGGCTGGGACAACACCGACATCCGCTTCGCGAAGCTGGCGAGCGACAACTTCCTCTGGGGTCTCAGCTTCAACAACAATCCGACGGTGCAGGATCTGTGGCATACCACCTCGGCATGGCAGTCGCCGTTCGACCAGCGCAGCGCGGTCGCGCCTACGCCCAGCAAGAGCACGATGATCAATGGCGGGCTTGCGGACGCCGGGGTGGCGGGCCTGAGCGTGTACGGGTCCTGGAACAATGCGCTCTATGCGGAACTGGGCGCCTACCGGTCGGCCCCGGCCGCGGCGGCCATCGACAGCAATCTCAACGACGTGGTGAACGGCATGGCGCCGTATTGGCGGATTGCCTATGAGCGCCAGTGGGCGCGCAACTCCTGGCAGGTGGGCGCCTACGGCGTGCAGGCCAAATTGTTCCCGGGAAACCCCGGCGCGCTCTCGGGCCCGACTGACCGTTACAGCGACATGGCCCTGGACTCGCAGTTCCAGTACATCGGCGACGAGCACATGGTTACCGTGACGGCGACCTACATCAAGGAGAAGCAGACACTCGATGCGACCTTCGCCGCAACCGGCTCGAGCAATGCATCGAATGATCTAAAGACGATGCGCATTGGCGCCAGCTACTACTACCGGCGCCAGTACGGCGGCGCGCTGGGCCATTTCTCGACCACCGGCTCCGAAGACGCTCAGCTGTACCAGCCGGGAACCGCCGTTACGGGCTTCGCCAACAGCAGGCCCGACAGCAAGGGCTGGACCGCCGAGCTCGACTGGGTGCCCTACCAGAACATCAAGTTCGCCCTGCAGTACACCGCGTACGCGAAGTTCAATGGCGGCGCTACCAACTACGATGGCCTCGGCAGGAACGCATCGGACAACAACACGATGTACCTCCTTGGCTGGTTCAACTTCTAGGCGGACGACGATGAAACGGATCGGCGCGCTTGCGGCAACAGCCATTTTCATGATCGGTACGGGCACGGCGCTGGCGCAGCAGGACGCGAAGGCGCTTGCCACGGGCGTGTGCGCGGCGTGTCACGGACTTGAGGGCCGCAGCATTTCGCCCGTGTTTCCCCGCCTTGCCGGGCAGCAGTCCGCATACATCATGCTGCAACTGGATGCCTTCCGCAGCCACGCGCGCAGCGACCCGAACGCCCAGGCCTACATGTGGGGCATGGCTTCGCAATTGAGCGACGACACGATCAAAGCGCTGGCGGACTACTACGCGTCACAGGCGCCGGTGCACGAGAAAACCGGGGATGCTGCGCTGCTGGCGGAAGGCGGAAAGATCTACGCGCAGGGCATCACGGCGCAAAACGTGGCGCCCTGCGCATCGTGCCACGGCCCGAACGCCGAAGGCGCGGGCGCATTCCCGCGGCTCGCCGGGCAGCACGTCGACTACCTGGTCGCGCAGCTCGAGGGTTTCAAGTCGGGGCTACGCGGCAATGCGCCGATCATGTCCGGCGTGGTGCGCACCATGAGCCCGCAGCAATTGAAGGCGGTGGCGGCGTACGCCGCATCCCGCTAGCACGAAGGGCAGAGCGTGTGTCCGGCCTGGCGCTAGAATTCGCCCAGGGCCGGCTTAGCTCAGCTGGTAGAGCAGCGGTTTTGTAAACCGTTGGTCGGCGGTTCGATTCCGTCAGCCGGCACCAGGTCCTGCAAGGCGCCCGCGGCAGGCGCGTCAGGCGGATTTCTTCAGCTTCGCGGAGTGGGCGAGCAGCTGCTGGCGCATGCCGGCGACCCGGCGGTCGATCGCAACTCTTCGATCCGCGCCCTGCCGCCCTTTGAGTTCAGGCGACGCCGACGGATCGATGATGCCCAGCGCGACCAGGCGCAGCCATTCCGAGTGCACGCGCAGCTCGCTGAGCCGCTTTGAGATCACGTCGACGTGCTCGTAGAAATCTTCGTGGCATTTGGCTTTGGCGCGCTGCACGACCGCCGCGCTGTTCGCGATCAGCTTTTCCGCCTCGGCCAGCGCCTCGGCGAAGTCCGCCAGTTCTCGTGCTTCCATGCTCGTCCCCCGCAAGTCAAGCCCGCCGTGCAATATATGCCCTTCTTTTCAATCGGGTGCAACGAATACCTTCGCATCGGACGGGCCGATAAAAACGGACAGGCACAGCTCCCGCAGCCGCGCGCGTTCCTCGCCGCTCAGGCCCCGAGGATCGAAGCGGTAGCGCTGGTGCAACCGCAGCGGCTCGTCGAAGCGGCCGGGAGCGACGCGCGCCAGCCATGCAAAGAGAGTCTCTCCCAGCTCGCGGGGCGGCAGCGACTTCATTAGTTCGTAGAATTCCGAATCACTGCCCGGGTATTCGCGCTCGGCAGCGCCGGCGGTTCTGCCGCCATGGCTGACGCGCTTGCCGCGCAGCAGACGCCAGGCGAGGATCACGACGAGCGCCGCGAGCACCGCCCACCACGCATCGCTCGCCTGCAATTCGCCGCGCTGGCTCCAGCGGTAGCTCGCCCAGCGCAGCAGGTCGAGCGCCTTCTCCCAGAGCGGCGCAAGGCGGCTCGATTCCTCGGCGAACCAGACGGGCGGCGTCGGATCGAGGTCGATCCAGCGCCCGTCGACCCAGGCGCGCGTCCAGGCGTGCGCGTGGCGCGCGCGCACGACGTAGGCCTGCTCCAGCGCGCTGTATTCCATCACCGAGTAGCCCGTGGCGTAGCGCGTGGGGACGCCGGCGGCGCGTAGCAGGATCGCCGCCGAGGCGGCGAAGTACTCGCAGTGGCCGCTCTTGGTGCGTGTCATGAAGTCTTCCAGCGGCGTCACGCCCGTGGCGGGAGGCGAATCGCGCCATAGGGAGTAGGAATAGCCCGACAGATGGCGCAGCACGCGGCGCACCGCTTCGGCCGGCGGCAACCCGGGCAGTCCGAGCTCGCCGGCAATGCGCAGGAATGCCGTGCGCTCGCCGAAGGGCAGGGCGCTGTCCTCGGGCAGGGGCGGCTCGTAATTGGCGATGCCGTCGCCGAACTCGGCGTCGAACTGGATCCAGTCGCCCTCGACCGCCGCCTGCACCAGGCCGAGGCCGTCGCGCGACACCTCGCTCGCCGCGAGGCCGGTGAGGCGCGTCACGCCCGGCGGCAGGGCGAGCACCGTGCGCCGGCGCTCGACGCGCAACACAAGGCCGATCTTGCCCTGCCGCGCGCCGTCGCCAAGGGTCCAGGTGGTGCCGCCCTCCTGGCCCTGCAGATCCTCGCGCTGACCGCGCCGGCCGATCCAGGTGGTGCCGATGTAGGTGTTGTAGCTCGCGCGGTGCAGCAGGTGGGCGCGCACGACGTCGCGCGGCGCGCCGCTGACGCGCGCGACGATCGTGTCGCGCTCCTTCAGGCGCCCGAGCGTGCCGATGTCGGTCATGCTGCGCGACAGGTCGGCGGCCACCTGCTCGAATTGCCAGTCGGCGATCAGGCCGCCGATCCAGGACTGCAGCTGCGACATGCCGACGTGGCCGGCGTAACCCAGCCCCACACCGGCGCCGAACAGCACTGCCCAGGCCGCACGGCGCGCGTGGCGCGGCCGTGTCGCGAACAGCGCCCAGGCCGCAAGCAGCACCGCGCCCGCGTAGTATCCCCGCGACGCGGGATTGCCGACGCCGGCGGCCACCACGCACAGGACCACGAACACGCCGCCCGTGTCCACCATCGGCACTTGCAGGTCGGGATTGCGCGCCTTTTGCTTGCGCAGGTAGCGAAACAGCGCCGTGAGCGGAATGCGCCCGCCTTCGCCCAGGCGCTGCGCGAGCAGGATGGGCGCCAACACGGCCGGCAGCCAGCGGAACGCGCCGATCACGCCGTGCGCCACGCCGCGGTCGAGGGCCAGCATCAGGGCCAGCCCGACGAAAAACACCGTGCACAGGTCGGCAATGCGCGCGTAGTCCGCGGCGTCGAGCGCAAAGCGCAGCCGCAGCCAGCGCGGCGCCTCGAGCGCCAGCGCCAGCGGCGCGGCGATCAGCAAATTGCCGCTCTGCCAGCCCCAGAACACGAGCGCCGCGCCGGCGATGAGCGGCGGCAGTTTCATCGCAGCACCCGGCGCTCGAGTCCCGCGAGCGCCGCCTCGACGGCGCCCGGATGTACCGCCGTCAGCCACGGCGGGGCGTCCGCCGGCGCCTGCTCGCGCGCGCAGACGAGGAGGGCGCGCACCTCGATGCCGCTCGCCGCCAGGGTCTCGGCGAGCCGCCGGCGCGGCGCGTCCCAGGACACGAGGACCAGGATGCAGCTCGCCAGCTGGCCGCGCGCTTCGAGTACCGCGCGCGCGAGCGCGTCGAACCCCTGCGGCGCGCTCGGCCCGACGCCGGCGAGCACCTCCAGCATGTGCTCGGCCTGCAGTTGCCCGCGCCCGGCGAC
>JBDTMD010000170.1:0-5187 GCA_039934435.1 Burkholderiales bacterium | reverse complement strand
GGTCGAGCCCGTAGCGCGGGTATTGTGCATGCAGACGCAACATCTCCGCGTCGCGCGCCGTTTTGGCGTGGATCGAGGCGGCCGAGATCTGCGGCACGCGGCGGTCGCCACCCACCACGGCGCGCGCCGCGCAGCCCAGCGTCGGGCAGCGATTGCCGTCAATCCAGGCTTCCTGCGGAGCGATCGGCAGGCGCTCGACCGCGCGCTGCATCGCCAACAGCGTTGCCTGAAGTATGTTGAGCCGGTCGATTTCCTCGACGCTTGCGCTGGCCACAGCCCAGCCAAGTGCCGCGCTCTGGATCGTGCGCGCCAGCGACTCGCGGCGCGCGGCGCTCAACTGCTTGGAATCCCGCAGCCCGGGGATCGGGCGCAACGGATCGAGCAGCACCGCGGCGGCGAACACGGGCCCGGCGATCGGTCCCCGGCCCGCCTCGTCCACGCCGCAGACCCGCCGCTCAGGCACGGCCTGCATCGAGCACGCTCAGCACGGCATCGGCTGCCTTCTGCGCGTTGTCCTGCCTCAGAAGTTCGTGCATTTCACTGAAGCGCTCCACCTGCCGTCGCTGCAGCGCCGTATCGCGCAGCAGATCGAGCAGCGCCGCCGACAGCGCCGCCGGGGTGGCCTTGCCCTGGATCAATTCAGGCACCAGGCGCTCGCCGGCGAGGATGTTGGGCATGCCGATATAGGGCAGATACAGCATCTGGCGCTGCAGCGCCCACGACAGGGGGGACTGCCGGTAAGTGATGACCATCGGCGTCTTGAACAGCGCGGCTTCGAGCGTTGCCGTGCCGCTCGCGACCAGCGCGAGGTCGGCGGCCGCCAGCGCCTCGTGCGAATGGCCGAACAGCATTGTCAGCGGCAGGTCGGTGCGCTCGTGCGCGTGCAGCGTTGCTTCGAACAGGTCGCGCGTCTCGCGCGTGGCGAGCGGGCACACAAAATGCACATCGGCGATCTCCTGGCGAAAGCGATGCGCGGCCAGGATGAAGATTTCCGCCATGTGCTCGAGCTCGGAGCGCCGGCTGCCCGGCAGCAGCGCGACCACCAGCTTGCGCGACGGCAGGCGCAGCTGCGACTTCGCGAGCGCCTTGTCGACGTTCAGGGGAATGATGTCGGCAAGGGGGTGGCCCACATAGGTGACCGGCAGCCCGGATTTCTCGTACAGCGCCGGCTCGAACGGGAACATCGCCAGCAGGTGGGTGGCGGAGCGCGCCACGCGCCGCACGCGCCACCGGCGCCATGCCCAGATCGAAGGACTCACGTAATGCACGGCGGGAATGCCGGCCAGCTTCAGCCGGCGTTCCAGGTCCAGATTGAAATCCGAGGCGTCGACGCCGATGAACAGGCCGGGTCGCTCCTGCAGCAGGGCGTCGCCGAGCCGGCGCCGGATGCGCATGATTTCGCGGTAGTGGCGCAGCGCCTCGACGTAGCCGCGCACCGCCAGCCGGTCGAGCGGCACATCGACCTCGAAGCCCTGGGCCGCCATGCGCGTGCCGCCGATGCCGGAGAAGCGCAACTGCGGCCGCCGCGCCTTGAGGGCGGCGATCAGATGCGCGCCGAGCTGGTCGCCGGAAGCCTCGCCGGCCACCATGGCGACGTGTTGCGCGCCGTCGCCCACGGCGCTAGCGGATGCAGCCGCGCCTGGAGCGCGCCACGAATTCGTGCAGGGCGGCAACCTGCGGGCAGTCCGCGCCTTGAGCCTCGAGCTCGCGCTTGGCCGCCTCCAGGCTCAACCCCGCGCGGTACAGCGTGCGATAGGCGCGCTTGATGCGCGCGATGACGTCGGCGCTGAAGCCGCGCCGGCGCAGGCCCTCGCTGTTGATGCCGTAGGGCTTGGCCATGTTGCCCGCGGCCATTACGTACGGTGGCAAGTCCTGCGACAGGTAGGTGGCCATGGCGGTGAAGCTGTGCGCACCGATGCGCACGAACTGGTGCGCCGTAGTGTAACCGCCGAGGATCGCCCAGTCGCCCACCTGCACGTGACCGGCAAGCGCGCTGGCGTTGGCGAAGATCGTGTGGCTGCCAATCTGGCAGTCGTGCGCAAAGTGCACGTAGGCCATGATCCAGTTGTCGTCGCCAACGCGTGTCACGCCGGCGTCATGCGGTGTGCCGCGATTGATCGTCACGTACTCGCGCAGCGTGTTGCGATCGCCGATCTCGACTGCGGTGTCTTCGCCGGCGTATTTCTTGTCCTGCGGCGGTGCGCCGATGGACGCAAACTGGTAAATGCGGTTGCCGCGGCCGATGCGCGTGCGGCCTTCGATGACCACGTGCGGCCCGATCCAGGAGCCCTCGCCCAACTCCACCTGCTCGCCAATGATCGAGTAGGCGCCGATCGCCACGTCCGGCGCGAGCTTGGCGCCCGGATGCACGAGCGCGCTGGGGTGCACCCGCCCCACGCTCACTTTTGCCCCTTGACCTGTTCAGTGACGAGGATTTCGGCTTCGGCGACCGCCGCGCCCTCGACGCGCGCAAGGCAGGCGAATTTCCAGATGCTGCGCTTGTGCGCGAGGATAACCGCCTCGATCTCGAGGCGGTCGCCCGGCACCACCGGCTTCTTGAAACGTGCCTTGTCGATGCCCGCGTAGTAATAGACGGTATTGGCGTCGGGCCGCTCGCCGCGCGTGCGGAACACGAGGATGCCCGAAGCCTGCGCCATGGCTTCCAGGATCAGCACCCCGGGCATGATCGGCAGGCCCGGGAAATGCCCTGGAAAATGCGGCTCGTTGTTGCTGACGTTCTTCAGCGCGAGGATGCGCTTGCCCGGCTCGCATTCAAGCACGCGATCGATCATCAGCAGCGGGTAGCGCTGTGGCAGGTAATTCAGGAGTGGCAGCGAATCCGGCTCAGCCATTGCGTTTTTTCCTTTTGTTGCCGGGCTTCTCGAGCGCGTCGAGGCGCGCCACAAGCTCGGTCAGATGCCGCAGCAGCGCGGCGTTGCGCGCCCAGGAGGCGTTAGTGTCGAAAGGGTACAGGCCGGTATAGGTGCCTGGCTTGCGGATGGAGCGCGTGATGACCGTAGCCGCGGACACGTGCACGTCGTCGCACAGGCTCAGGTGGCCGAGCACCGCCGCGGCGCCCCCCAGAGTACAGCGCTGGCCGATGTAGGTGCTGCCTGCCACAGCGGCGCAACCTGCCATCGCCGTGTGCGCGCCGATGCGGCAGTTATGGCCGATCTGTACCTGGTTGTCGAGCTTGACGCCGTCCTCGAGCACCGTGTCGTCCACCGTGCCGCGGTCGATCGTCGTATTGGCCCCGATCTCGACGTCATCGCCGATCAGCACGCGCCCGATCTGCGGCACCTTCAGCCAGCGGCCCGCCTCCTGCGCCATGCCGAAGCCGTCCGCGCCGATGACGGCGCCCGCGTGGACGATCGCACGCTGGCCGATGCGGCAGCCCGCGTACACCACGACCGACGGGTGCAGGCGGCTGTCGGCGCCCACCGCCGCAGCTTCGCCGACGTAGCAACCGGCGCCGACCCAGGCGCGCTCGCCGATCTCCGCCGCCGCGCCCACCACCGCACCGGTCTCGATGCGCGCGCTGGCCGCCACGCGCGCGCTGGCATCGACCAGCGCCGCGGCATGCACGCCCGGCACAGCGGTCGGCGCCGGGTTGAGCAGCTGCGAGACGCGGGCGAAGTAGGCGTAGGGGTTGTCGCTGACGATGCGCGGCAGTGCGGTCAGGCGCTCGGCCTGGGGCCCGAGGATCACGGCCGCCGCGCGGGTCGCCGTCAGCTGTGCCTTGTAGCGCGCGCTGGAGAAAAACGCGATGTGCCGCTTCCCGGCGTGCTCGAGCGATGCCACCTGCTCGACCAGGATGCCGGCGTCGCCAACCACGCGCCCGCCGAGCCTGGACGCGATCTCGCCGAGGGAAATCGGGCCCGCCATGTCAGCGTGCGGGCGGTTTGCCTTCGAGCGCCTTGATCACCCGGTCGGTGATATCGATGCGCGGATTCGCGTAGACGGCGTCCTGGAAGATGATGTCGTACTTTTCCTGCTCGGCGATCTGGCGGATCACTTTATTCGCCTGCTCTACGACTTGCGCCAGCTCTTCGTTGCGACGCTGATTGAGGTCCTCGCGGAATTCGCGCTGGCGGCGCTGGAAATCCCGGTTCAGGTCGTTGAACTCGCGTTCCTTGGCGCGCCGCTGGCTCTCGGGCAGGGTGACGCCCTGGCGCTCGAGCTCGTCCTGCATGCGCTTGAGCTGCTCGGCGACCTTGGCGAGTTCCTGGTCGCGTTTGGCAAACTCGGCCTCGATCTTCTTCTGCGCGCGCACCGCCGGCACCGCGTCGCGCAGGATGCGCGCCGTGTTGACGAAACCGATGCGCGCTTCCGACTGCGCGGCGGCGGGCGGCGCCGCCAGGGCGAGCGCCAGCCAGACCGCGGGTAGGAGGAGTGCGCTGAGCTTCTGCATGAATCGTCCGATGGGTCAGAACGCGGTGCCGAACTTCAATTGTAACCTCTGCAGATGATCGAAGCCGGTGCGCTCGTTCAGCGCCCAGGCGTACGACAGGCGCAGCGGCCCGAGAGGCGAGGCCCAGGCCAGCGCGATGCCGGTGGCATAGCGCATTTCAGACAAGTCGACCGGCTCGTCGGCGCCGTATACCTGCCCGCCGTCGACGAACCAGCCCAGGCGCAGTGATTTATCCTGTGCCGCGCCCGGCATCGGAAATAGCAGCTCGATGTTGCCGACCACGCGGCGCGTGCCGCCTAGAGAATTGCCGATGCTGTCGCGTGGACCGAGCGAGAAATCCCGATACCCGCGCACCGTACCCGGCCCGCCGGCATAGTAATTCTTGAAGAACGGCAGCGGCTTGCCGCCGCTGCCGCTCGCGTAGCCGAGGTCGGCGTTCAGCAGCAGGGTCAGGTTGCGGTTGAGCGGCCAGTACACCTGCTGGTTGACGCCCAGCCGGTAGAACTGCAGATCGCCTCCCGCAAACTCCGTGGTGAAGCGCGTCAGAAGACCGTCGGTGGTGACGATCAGGCTGTCGCGCGTATCGCGCGCCCAACCTGCGGTAAAAGCGCCGTAGCGGTACTTGTTGCCGAAGGCGGTGACGAAATCCTTGTAGATCTGCGAGCTGTTCTCGAAGGTGATGACGTCGACGCTCTCGGCCAGCGCACCGAAGCTGACCGTGATGCGCTCGGAAAGCGGGTAGCCGTGGTCATCGATCGCCAGCGGCGTCTTTGGAC
>JBDTMD010000169.1:0-5188 GCA_039934435.1 Burkholderiales bacterium | reverse complement strand
CGGCATCGAGCTTGCGCGCGCGAACCAGCCGGAGGTGATCCTGATGGACATCAATTTGCCCGACATCAGCGGCATCGAAGCCCTGAGAGTCCTGCGCAAAGACCCGGCCATGGCGCACATCCCTGTCGTTGCCATCAGCGCCAATGTCATGCCACACGACATCGAGAAGGGCCTGCAGGCAGGGTTCTTTCGGTATCTTACCAAGCCAATCAAGGTCGATGAGTTCATGGACACGCTGAACACAGCGCTGGAGTTTGCGGAAAAAGGAGTTGGGCAGAGCAAATGAAGCAGGACCCAAATCATGATCAGTTCAGCGGACATTCATAACGCCAAAGTCCTGATCGTTGACGATCAGGAAGCCAATGTCCGTATGCTCGATCGCATGCTGCGCCGCGCCGGCTATGCTTGCATCGCCTCTACGATGGATCCGCATGAGGTCTGCGAGCTTCACCGCAAGAACCACTACGACCTGATCCTGCTCGATCTCGTGATGCCCGGCATGGACGGATTCCAGGTAATGGAAGGCCTGAAGGAAATCGAAAAAGACGGCTATCTCCCGGTCCTCGTGATCACCGCCCAACCGGAGCACAAGCTGCGCGCGCTAAAAGCCGGCGCGAAAGATTTCGTCAGCAAACCGCTTGATCTTGCCGAGGTGTTGACGCGCGTCTACAACATGCTCGAAGTCCGCCTCCTGCACCAGAAAACGAGGAGACTCTACGATCAAGCGTCTCATCTGGCGCAACACGACTTTCTCACCGATTTGCCGAACCCTGTTCTGCTCAACGACCGGATTACCCAGGCGATTGCGCTGGCGCGTCGTTACGACAAGCAATTCGCTGTGCTGTTCCTGGATCTGGACCACTTCAAGCGCATCAATGACTCCCTGGGACACGCCACCGGCGACAAGCTGCTTCAATCAGTTGCGCTACGCCTGAAGGCTTGTGTACGCGGCTCGGATACGGTCAGCCGCAAGGGTGGCGACGAGTTCGTGGTGCTGATCTCCGAAATCGCGCACGCGGAACATGCAAGCCGCAGCGCGGACAAGATCATTGCTGCCGTGACGGCGGCGCATCAGGTCGCCGGGCACGAGCTGCTTGTCACGGCGAGCATCGGCATCAGCATCTACCCGCATGACGGTGCAGATGCGGAAACCCTGCTCAAGTCCGCGGACGCGGCGATGTACCAGGCGAAGAAAAACGGGCGCAACCAGTACTGGTTTTTCAGGCAGGAGATGAATCCAGCGCGCGCAACGCGGGTACGACTGTAACCGTTGGGTGTTCCGTTGCCGGTGCCGGCCTACGCAGACCGCGCGCCGCCCGCCACTATAATGGCGCGAACCGTCCCACTGCCTGGTCTCCATGTACCGACAATACTTCGGCTTTGCCGAAGCGCCGTTCTCGATCGCACCCGACCCGCGCTATCTCTACCTGAGCCAGCGCCACCAGGAGGCGCTCGCGCATCTGCTTTATGGCGTGAACGGCGATGGCGGGTTCGTGCTGCTCACGGGCGAGGTGGGGGCGGGCAAGACCACGGTGTGCCGTTGCCTGCTGCAGCAGATTCCGGCCTCCTGCGATGTGGCCTACATCTTCAATCCCAAGCTGACGGTGGAGGAGCTGCTCTCGACCATCTGCGTCGAATTCCGCATCGCCTGTGCGCCAGGGAACAGCAGCATCAAGGTGTTCATCGACTGCATCAACGCTTATCTGCTCGAAGCCCATGCCAAGGGCCGGCACACGGTGCTGATCATCGACGAGGCGCAGAACCTCTCGACCGACGTGCTGGAGCAGATGCGGCTGTTGACCAATCTGGAGACCGACCAGCGCAAGCTCCTGCAGATCATCCTGATCGGCCAGCCGGAGCTCGCGGCGAGCCTCGCGCGCCCGGAGCTGCGCCAATTGAACCAGCGTATCGTCGCGCGCTATCACCTGGGACCGCTCTCCAAGCCTGAAGTCGCCGCTTACGTCTGGCATCGCCTTGAAGTGGCGGGGGCGAAGCGCCAGCTCATTCCCGCGCGGCTGATGGGCCGCCTGTACCGCTTGAGCGGCGGCGTTCCGCGGGTGATCAACGTGCTGTGCGACCGCGCTCTCCTGGGCGCCCACGTGCAGGGCAAGGAGCGCATCGATGGGGCAACGCTCGCGCAAGCGGCGCGCGAGGTGTTCCACCAGCCGACGGGACGGGGCAGCCATGTGCTGCGCGCGCTCAGCGCGACCTTGATTCTGGTGGCCGGTGCGGCGCTGGCGCTGGCGGTGTATCGGCAGGAGCAGGGCGAACCCAGGCCGGCGGCGGTGCCGCCGGCCAGCGCAAAGCCCACCGCGCCTGCCAAGGCCGAAGCGGCCTTGCCCGATATCTTGGAGTGGCCGCAGAGCGAGCCGCTCCACGCCAGCCGCGCCCTCGCCAACGCGGCGCTGTTCCGGGCATGGGGCGCGGACTATCAAGGCGAAGAAACGTGCCGGCAGGCCGAAGGCCTGGGTTTGCGCTGCCGCAGCGCGCGTGGCGGACTGGATGAACTGCGTGAACTGAACCGCCCCGCAGTGCTGCGGATGCGCAATGCCCAAGGCGAAGAATTCCATGCCACCTTGACCGCGCTTGGCGACAACAGCGCGAGCTTCGCCCTCGGTGCGCAAACCAGGACCGTCTCCCTTGGCGCCCTGGCGGCGCAATGGTCGGGGCATTACACCCTGCTCTGGCGCATGCCGCCGCAGGTGCACGACGTTATCCAGCCGGGCGAGCGCGGAGCGGCAGTGCAATGGCTGGCCGGCCAACTCGCGCGCTCGCAGGGCCGGGTGGCTGATTCAGGCAAGGATCCGGTGTTCGACGATGGCCTCGCGCGCGAGGTGAAGCAGTTTCAGCTCACTCACGGGTTGATCCCGGATGGCGCCGTGGGCCCGCAGACCCTGATGCGCCTTGCCGACCTGGGCGATCAAACGGCGCCGAAACTGTCGCGCAGGCGAGGGGACAAATAGGCATGTCGTATATCCTCGATGCCCTGCGCAAATCCGATCAGCAGCGCCAGCGCGGCGCGGCGCCGACGCTGCTCGCGTCGCTGGCGACGCCGGTCGTGCCCAGGCCGCCGGCGCTGCTCTCTTACGGCTTGCTTGCGCTCGTGCTGGTGGGCGCCGGCGTGGCGATCGGCTGGCTGCGCCCGTGGCAGCCGCAGTCAGCGGCGCCTGCGGTGCGCCTCGCCGCGATGCCGCCCGAACCGGCCCCGAGCCAACCGGCGCCCGTGCCGCCTGAGCCGGCGCCCAAGTCCAAGCCGCAAGCGCGGATACCGAGCGCGGCGCCGGCCGCACCGCGTCAAGCGGCAACCGAGGTGTCAAGAAAAGCGCTGGAGCCGGTGCCGGAGCAGCGCGCGAACACGGGCGCCGCCGCAGTCGCGCCGGCACAAACCGCGATGTCGATGGCGGAACTGCCGGTCGCGATCCAGCAGGAGCTGCCGGCCATGTCGATTACGGTTCATGCCTATTCCGCCAAACCCGCTGACCGTCTGGTCGGGATCAACAATCGGCTGCTGCGCGAAGGCAACGAGGTGGCGCCCGGTCTCAAGCTCGAGAGAATCACCCCCGATGGCATGATCCTCAACTACAAAGGATACAGTTTCCGCCGCGGCGTGCACTAGGGCCTGTTGACAGAATTGGCGACGAATTTGGCTTTATGCCGGAGTGGCCAGCTTGCTGAAATCGTCGTCGACGCCGAGCACGTAGCGCGCCAGGTCGTCGATCGCTTCCTTGAAGTTGTCCAACGGATAGGCAAATCAATTCAGCTCGTTCGCCGTGTTCGGCCGGGCGGTGCACGGCGCGATCTGGCGAGGAGCCTTGGAACCTACAGAGGGCATGGTGCGCGCGGGATCGCCTGATGACTAGCGGCGGTTGCCTCAGGCGGACGGATCCAGGCACTGCGCAACGACACCGGCTGGGCGCCCTTCGCAGAGCAAGCCTGGCATCGGCCTCGTACATTCGCGCTGGGAAGCCGTGAACCAGCGCGGCGAAAAGATGATGACGATGGAAGGCTGGGGCATGTTCCGGCGCCGGCATCCGGGAAAGCCGACATGAGAAATTGCGCGGTCACAATGCCCCCTGCGGACAAGCGCTGAATCGGGCTATGCGGCGGAACGCCTGAAGACAGGGGGAGGATCGGCTCGGGGAATGTCCGAGAGCAGGCGATCGAATTCGGTTTTGACCACGGCGTAGCACTCGCAGGCGCGGGACTCCAGTCCGGAGCGCTCGATCACCGCGATTTGGCCACGACGGTAGCGAATGAAACCGGCATGCTGCAATTTGCCGGCGGCCTCCGTAACGCCTTCCCGGCGCACGCCGAGCATGCTGGCGACCAATTCCTGCGTCATCACCAACTGGCCCGAGGGGACTCGATCGAGGGTCACCAGCAGCCAGCGGCACAGCTGCTGCTCCACCGTATGATGCCGATTGCATACAGCGGTCTGCGTCATCTGCGTGATCAGCGCCTGGGTGTAGCGCAGCAACAGGCGAGGCACCGGTCCGCCGCGGTCGAATTCCTGCTTCAGCAAGCGGCGCTCCAGCCGGTAAGCGTGGCCCGCGGTCTGCACCACGGCCGAGCTTGGCGTGGTGTCCCCGCCCATGAAGAGCGATATTCCGACGATCCCCTCGTGTCCCACGCCGGCGATTTCGGCCGATGCGCCGGACTCCGTGACATAGTGCAGCGACACGATGGACGTGGTGGGGAAATAGGCGTGCTGCAGCTGTCCGCCGGGTTCGTAGAGCATCTCGCCGAGCGGCATCGGGACCAGTTCAAGATGCGCAGCGATGCGCTCGAATTCCGCCGCGGGCATCGCGGCGAGAAGATGGTTTTGATTCGGGCTATGCGGTGATGGCATCGCCAATTTTCGCGATGTGGCGTTCTAGTTCTTCGCGGTGAGTTCCACGCCGATTCCGCGGTAACCGATGAAGCGGGCGGACTGGTTGAACATCGGCTCCCCGCTCACCTGGAATTTTTGTTTCGAGCCATCGGCCTTGACGCGGCTGAAGACGAAATCCAGGAACGGCCGACGAGCTGCGATGTTTGCCTGCAGCAACTCCCGCTCCGCCTCGTTCCAGCCCGTCATCGGAACGGCGCTGCTATCTCCCACCAGGGCGGCGACCCGGATGCCGAGCATCTCCAGGACCGGGCCGGAAACTTTGGTGAAAGTCCCGTGTTCGTCCTGCTCCCAGTACCA
>JBDTMD010000168.1:0-5192 GCA_039934435.1 Burkholderiales bacterium | reverse complement strand
TCCTGGCCTTCCTCGAGCGCATCCTGGATGCGCGCGCGACCGACGTCGACGCCGGCGCGGAAGTAGGCTTTGTCGATTTCCTTGAAGGGCAGGAACCCGTGGCGTTCTTCGCCGTAGTCGATGAACGCCGCCTCGAGGCTGGGCTCGATGCGGGTGATGAGGCCTTTGTAGATGTTGCTCTTGCGCTGCTCCCGGGATGCCGATTCGATGTCGAGGTCGACGAGCTTCTGACCTTCTACGATGGCGACGCGCAGTTCTTCCTGCTGCGTCGCGTTAAACAACATGCGTTTCACTTATTGTTCTCCTGCGCGCGCAGGAGACCCTGGTGTCCGTCGGTCAGTGCTCTCCTAGGAAAGCGGTTGCGAAGGGGCGGGGAATGAACCTGCCGCGCGCTATTGAGTAGTATCGCTACTTACGGTGAGCGATCATCACCACTGCTTCAGGTCCGGCTGTGGCCAAACAGGAGGCGGGTTGCAGGTTTCGGCGCCAGGAATCCTCTCCTCCACGCCTCGCAAACCTGTGCCTCGCATCTCGAAGCAACTCGCGGATCATACGGATAATGAATGACTTGAGCAAGGCTCGCGCGACCCTACTCGAAGTCGGGGAGGAAGCTGATGCCCAGCGCATCGACAACTTCCTCCTGCGCCGCCTGAAAGGCGTGCCCAAAAGCCACGTCTACCGGGTGCTGCGCAGCGGCGAGGTACGCGTGAACAGCGGCCGGGTAAAGCCGGATTACCGGCTGCAGGTCGGCGACAAAGTCCGGGTGCCGCCGGTGCGGCTGTCGAGCCCGGCCGCCAAGCCGGCGCCGCGGCCGCTCGACCTGCCGGTCATTTACGAGGACGACGCGCTGCTGGTGGTGGACAAGCCCTCGGGCATCGCGGTTCACGGCGGCAGCGGGGTGAGCTATGGCGTGATCGAGTCGCTGCGCGCGCAGCACCCCAGAGCCAAGCTGCTCGAGCTTGCGCACCGTCTCGATCGCGACACCTCCGGGCTGCTGATCGTCGCCAAGAAGCGCAGCGCCCTGGTGGAGCTGCACCGGATGTTGCGCGAAGGCGAAGTCGAAAAGGTGTATCTCGCCCTGGTGAAGGGCGAATGGAGCGGCGGTGCACGGGATCTGCGCGAACGGCTGCACAAGTACGTCACCGCCGGCGGCGAGCGGCGCGTCGCGGTGCTCGGCGGCGGCCAGTCGGCGGTAACGCGGGTGATGCCGATTGCGGCATCGGCGACCTGCAGCCTGCTCGAGCTGCGCCTGATGACGGGCAGGACGCACCAGATTCGGGTGCACCTGGCGCACGTCGGACACCCGGTGCTGGGAGACGACAAGTACGGGGATGGCGATCTCAACCGCGTCCTGGCGCAGCAGGGCGTAAAGCGCCTGCTGCTGCACGCGCGACGTCTGGTCTTCGCCCATCCCCTGACGCACGCGCCGCTGCGCCTGGAGTCGCCGCTGCCGGGCGCCATGCGCAATTACGCGGAGGCGCAGCTTGCGCTACAACCTGATCGTCTTTGACTGGGACGGGACGCTGCTCGATTCGGCGGCCGGCATCGTCGAGTCGATTCAGGAGGCGGCGCGCGACCTGCAGCTTCCGGTGCCGTCGCGCGGGACCGCCAGCCACGTCATCGGGCTCGGCCTGCACGATTCGTTGCGCGCCGCGGTGCCGACGCTGCCCGCGGACCGCTATCTCGAATTCGCCGATGCCTACCGGCGGCATTTTCGCGCACGGCAGGACGCCATGACGCTGTTCCCCGGCGCGCGCGAGCTGCTGCGGGATCTGCATGCAACCGGCCGTCGCCTGGCGGTGGCGACCGGCAAGAGCCGGCGCGGACTCGAGCACGCGCTCGAGGCGACCGCCCTGCGTCCGTACTTCGGCGCCACGCGCTGCGGCGACGAAACGCAACCCAAGCCGCATCCGGCGATGTTGCTGGAGCTGATGGCGCAGCTCGACGCGCCGCCGGAACGTTCGCTGATGATCGGCGATACGTCGCACGATCTGGAGATGGCGCGCAGTGCCCGCGTGGATGCGGTGGCCGTCGCGTACGGCGCGCACCCGGGTGAGGCGCTGCGCGCGCTCGCGCCGCGCGCCTGCGTCGCCAGTGTCGAGGAGTTGCGCGCATGGCTGATGGCGAACGCCTGATCTGCGCGTCAGCCGCGCTGCGCGACTCCGGCGACGGCGTGCGCTTCGAGGTCGAGTACTTCGGTGAGCCCGCTCCGGCGTTCGCGGTGCGCTACCGAGGCTGCGTGCATGCTTATCTCAATCGCTGCGCGCACGTCGCGATGGAGCTCGACTGGCGCGAAGGGCAGTTCTTCGATTTCTCGGGACGCGATTTGATATGCTCGACGCACGGCGCGAGCTATGACGCGGCCAGCGGCCGGTGCCTCGGCGGGCCGTGCAACGGCACTGCGCTGGTGCGCCTGCGGGTCGTGGAGCGCGACGGCCGCATCTATTACCTTGGAGTCGACGATGGCTGACAACGACGGGCAGTGGGAACGCGGGGTGATCGAGCGGCTCGCCGCAGCGGCGCTGCAGGAGCAGCGGCGCGCGCGCCGCTGGGGCATCTTCTTCAAGCTGCTGACCTTCGCCTACATCACGGTGATCATCGTGCTGGCGGTGGATTGGAAGGGCCGGGGTGAAACGACGGGCAAGCACACGGCGCTGGTCGAAGTAAGCGGCGTCATCGCTTCTGGCAGCGATGCCAGCGCCGAGCATGTCATGGAGGCACTGCAGGCGGCGTTCAAGGACAAGAACACGCAGGGCGTGGTCATGCGCATCAACTCGCCAGGCGGCAGCCCGGTGCAGTCGGACAACATCTACGAGGAGATGCGACGCCTGCGCAAGAAGCATCCGGAGATTCCGCTGTATGCGGTGGTCGAAGACCTGTGCGCTTCCGGCGGCTACTACGTGGCGGCGGCCGCGGATCGCATCTACGTCGCCCGTTCGAGCATCGTCGGCTCGATCGGCGTGCGCATGGACAGCTTCGGCGTCACCGGGCTGATGCAAAAGCTCGGTGTCGAGCGGCGCCTGCTGACCGCCGGGAAGAACAAGGGATTCCTGGATCCGTTCCTGCCGGAAGATGAAACGCAGAAGCAGCACGCGCTGGCGCTACTTGAGGAAGTGCACCAGCAGTTCATCGGCCGGGTGCGCGATGGACGAGGCTCGCGCCTGAAGGAAACGCCGGACATGTTCTCCGGGCTCGTGTGGACTGGGCAAAAGAGCGTCGAACTCGGCCTCGCCGATGCCTTCGGCAGCGTCGAATCCGTGGCGCGCGACGTGGTGAAAGCCGAGAAAGTGGTCGACTTCACGCAGAAGGAGAACCTGGCCGAGAAGTTCGCCCGGCGACTGGGCGCGAGCGCGGTCAACGCGATCCTCGAATTTGCGCTGCGCGACGTCGCGCCGCCGCGCTAGGCGAGCAGCAGGAATACCGCCGGTCGCCGGCCGATCGGTATTGGCGATTCGCGCCACTGCGCGACGCGGCGGCTGACGACCCGTTCGCCTGGCAGCGTCAGATCGACGGCCACGCAAAGGCGCGTCGTCGGTGCGCAGCACTCGAGCAGCGCGGCCAGCAGCGCGTCGTTGCGATAGGGAGTCTCGATGAAGATCTGCGTTTCCTGCGCCGCGCGCGACGTTTTCTCGAGCGCGCGTATGCGCCCGGCGCGTTCGCCCGCATCGCGCGGCAGATAGCCGCGAAACGCGAAACGCTGGCCTTCGAGGCCGCTCGCCATCAGGGCGAGCAGGATCGAGGAGGGGCCGACGAGCGGCACGACGCGAAAGCCGGCGGCATGCGCCGCGGCGACCAGCGCCTGCCCGGGATCCGCGACCGCAGGGCAACCCGCCTCGGAGATCACGCCCAGCGAGCGCCCGGCGCGCAGCGGCTGCAGCAGCGCACCGGGGTCCTCGCCGATCGGCACGATGCGCAGCTCGCGCATCGGGCAGGGCATGTCGAGCGCGGCGAGGAACGCACGCGCGCTCTTGGCGTTTTCCACCGCGAAGTCGCGCAGTGTCCGTACCGCTTCGGCGGTCGGGGCAGGCAGGACCTGCGCCGGCGCGCCGCCGAGCGCGGCCGGGATCAGATACAGCGCCGGCGTCACGCCGGCAGCACCGGCATGCCGGACTGCGCGAGCAGTTCGCTCAGCGCGATCAGCGGCAGGCCGATGAGGGCGGTCGGATCGTCGCTTTCGATGCCGGCGATGAGGGCAATGCCCAGTCCTTCAGCCTTGGCGCTGCCGGCGCAGTCGTAGGGCTGCTCGCGGCGCAGGTAGTGCTCGATCTGCGTGGGTGCGAGAACACGAAAGCGCACGGTGCTCGGGACGAGGCGTTCCATCAGCGCCCCGCTGCGCGCATCAAACAGTGCCAGCGCCGTATCGAAGCGCACCGTTTTGCCGCTGACAGCCGTGAGCTGGCGGACGGCATTGGCGTGCGAGCCGGGCTTGCCGAGGATCAGGGCGCCGCAGGAAGCGACCTGATCGGCGCCGATGACGAGCGCATCGCCATGGCGCGCCGCCACGGCACGCGCTTTCGCCGCCGCGAGGCGTCGCGCCGTATCGGCGGGCGACTCGCCCGCGGCCGCGGCTTCCGCCAATGCCGGGTCGACGCACTCGAACGCCAGCCCGAGCCGCTCCAGCAAACCCTTGCGGTAGGTCGAGGTCGAGGCGAGCAGCAATTGGCGGTGTTCAGGCATGACTTTGTTTTGACACGTCTTTTTTGGCGATGATATCATCCGCCCCGTCATGCCGCAGCCGCCGCGGTTTCCGATCATCGACGGCTTCGAATTCGCTGGGGCCGGCAGCAGCATGCGCGGTGCCTGGGCGATCGGCGAGTTCCCGCGGCTGCGCGAGCTGCTGTATGACGAAACAGGGTTGGTCGAGTACGAGCTGCGCGGCGCACGCGACGCGCTCGGGCGCCACAAGCTCGCGTTGCGCGTGGTGGCCAGGGTGCGCCAGAGGTGCAGGCGTTGTCTGGAAGTGGTAAGCGTCGAGTTGCGAGAGGACGCGGCGCTGTGGCTGGCGCGCTCGCAGGGTGAGCTCGACGCGCAGCCGCTCACGGCGGAAGGGCCAGACGGCATCGTTGCCATGAGGGACCTCGCAGTGCGCGATCTGGTGGAGGATCAGTTGCTGCTGGCGTTGCCCTATGCGCCGCGGCACGAGAATTGTTCGGCGCAGGACAGGACCGCGCCGGTGGCGCGGCGGACGCCGT
>JBDTMD010000167.1:0-5207 GCA_039934435.1 Burkholderiales bacterium | reverse complement strand
AAGCGCGGCAGCGCCGTGGT
Source organism: Burkholderiales bacterium (assembly GCA_039934435.1). Classification (GTDB taxonomy): domain Bacteria; phylum Pseudomonadota; class Gammaproteobacteria; order Burkholderiales; family SG8-39; genus JAABQT01. The sequence goes on along the minus strand of JBDTMD010000167.1, from coordinate 5,187 downwards.
CGACGCGCGCACCAATACCGTGTTCGTGCAGGACACGCCGACGCGGCTCGAGGAAGTCAGAAAGCTGCTCGCCAAGATCGACGTGCCGGTGCGCCAGGTGATGATCGAGGCGCGCATCGTCGAGGCGAGCGACACCTTCAGCAAGAACCTCGGCGTGCGCATGGGCTACTTAGAGAGCGGTGCCAGCGGGCGCGCTCCGGGGCTGGGCATCAGCGGGCCTAACATCGGCGCTGAGCTGGTCAATACCGGCCAAGCCGCAGGTTTCGTGCAGGGCACGCCGGTCGTCAATGGCCCGGGCCTGAACAGCAACTTCCCGGCGGCGGGCCTGAACTCGTTCAATGCGGGACAGATCTCGTTCCTCCTATTCAACAGCTCGCTGACCCGCTTCCTCAACCTTGAGCTCTCGGCGCTCGAGGCCGACGGCAAGGGCAAGATAATCTCCAGCCCGCGCGTGCTGACCGCGGACCAGGTCGAGGCGTTGATCGAGCAGGGCACGGAAATCCCCTACCAGCAGGCGACGTCCTCGGGAGCGACCAGCGTCTCCTTCCGCAAGGCAAATCTCGCCCTCAAGGTGAAGCCGCAGATCACGCCCGACGGCAACATCATCATGACGCTCGACGTCAACAAGGATGCCCCGGGCGCGACCACGCCTGCCGGCGTGCAGATCAGCACCAAGCACGTCAAGACCGAGGTGCTGGTCGAGAACGGCGGCACGGTGGTGATCGGCGGCATCTTCGAGCAGACCGAGCGCACCGACGTCACCAAGGTGCCGTTCTTCGGCGACCTGCCGGTCATCGGCCGGCTGTTCCGCAACGATTCCACGACGTCACAGAAGACCGAGCTCCTGGTATTCGTGACGCCGCGCATCGTCAATGAGCGCGTGACGGTGCGCTGACGGGTTTGCCAGGTCTCCTTCTGGGACACGCGGCCGGGCTCGCCCGGCCGTTTTTATTTGCGCCGTCCGTACAATAGGCGCATGCGCGGCGGCCGCAACGTCTTCCTGGTGGGCATGATGGGCGCGGGCAAGACCACCGCCGGGCGCCTGCTGGCGCGCCGACTGAAGCGCGAATTCCTCGACAGCGACCAGGAGATCGAGCGCCGCTGCGGCGTGAAAGTGCCGGTGATCTTCGAGATCGAGGGCGAACCGGGGTTCCGCGCACGCGAGGCGGCGCTGGCCGCCGAGCTGACCGCGCGCGAGGACGTCGTTCTGGCGACCGGGGGCGGCGCGGTGCTCGATGCGAGCAGCCGCCGCCATCTTGCGGCGCGTGGCACGGTGATCTACCTGCATGCGCCGCCGGAGGCATTGTTCGAGCGCGTGCGCCAGGATCGGAACCGGCCGCTGCTGGCGACTGCGGATCCGCAGTCGCGGCTGCAGGACCTGTATGCGGTCCGCGACCCGCTGTATCGCGAGATCGCCGACGTTGTCGTCGACACGGGCCGGCAGAGCGTGCAGTACCTGGCGCGTCACCTGCTCGGCCGACTGAGGGAAGAATGGAAACTGTCCGCGTAGCGCTGGGGGCGCGCTCGTATCCCGTGCACATCGGCGCGGGCGCGATCGACGCCGAGGCGCTCTATCGCCCGCACCTGCCCGCTGGTCGGGTCGCGATCGTTACCAATCCTGTCGTTGCGCCGCTGTACCTCGAGCGTGTCAAGGCGGCGTTGGCGCGCGCCGGAGCCGCGCCGGCGATCGTGATACTTGTCGAGGACGGCGAGCCGGCGAAAAGCTGGGCGGCGCTGGAGCGGGTATTCGACAGCTTGCTGGCGGCGCGGCTCGGGCGCGACGGCCTCCTGATCGCGCTCGGCGGCGGCGTCGTCGGCGACCTCGCCGGATTTGCCGCGGCGGTCTACCAGCGCGGAATCCCGTTCATACAGATTCCGACCACTTTGCTCGCGCAAGTCGATTCCGCGGTCGGCGGCAAGACCGCGGTCAATCACCCGCGCGGCAAGAACATGATCGGCGCTTTTCACCAGCCTGCCGCGGTGATTGCCGATGTCGGCGCGCTGGCGACACTGACCGAGCGCGAGCTGCGCGCCGGCATGGCCGAGGTGATCAAGCACGGCTTCGCCCTGGACGCCGCGCTCGTCGCCTGGCTGGAAAAGAACATGGCGCGGCTGCTGGCGCGTGACGCCGCCGCGCTGGTGCACGTGGTAGGCCGCTCGTGCGAGCTCAAGGCGCAGATCGTGACCGCGGACGAGCGCGAGGGCGGCGAGCGCGCGCTGCTCAATTTCGGCCACACCTTCGGCCACGCCATCGAGACCGGCGCTGGCTACGGCGTCTGGCTGCACGGCGAGGCGGTTGCAGTCGGCATGGTGATGGCGGCCGAGCTGTCGGTGCGGGCGGGGCTGTTGCGGGCGGCCGACGCCGAACGGCTGCGCCGGCTCTTGCGTCAAGCGGGGCTGCCCGTGGCAGGCCCGGCGCTGGCGCCAGAGCGCTACCTCGAGCTGATGGCCGGCGACAAGAAGGCGGCCGGTGGTCGCGCGCGTTACATCGTGCTTCGGGAAATCGGGCGCGCTGCGCTGCGTGACGACATCGACGAGCGCTGGGTGCGCGCCGCGATCGCCGCCTGCGTCGACGGAGCTTCGGCCGCCGCAGCGCAGTAGATTGCCTGCGCCCCGAAACCCTTGTTGGCGCAAGACTCTGCAGGTATATTTCCCGATTCGTACGCCAATTTTGTGCAGAGCGGCGAAACGAGCTGAAACGCTTTTCTGATCATAAGGTTACGTTTGGACACGCATCTGCTACCCGACGCGCAGGGCTTGTACGATCCGCGACACGAGCACGACTCGTGCGGCGTGGGCTTCGTCGCCCATATCAAGGGCAAGAAATCGCACTCGATCGTTCAGCAGGGCCTGACGGTGCTGAAGAACCTGACGCATCGCGGCGCGGTAGGCTGGGATCCCAAGCTGTCGGACGGTGCCGGCGTGCTGATCCAGATTCCCGACCGCCTGATGCGCGAGGAGATGGCGCGCCAGGGCGTGAAGCTGCCGCCCGCCGGCCAGTACGGCGTCGGCATGGTGTTCCTGCCGCGCGACCCGGCAAGCCGCCAGGCCTGCGAGTACGAGCTGGAGCGCGCCGTGAAAGACGAGGGCCAGGTGCTCCTCGGCTGGCGCGATGTGCCGGTGGACAACGCCGACCTCGCCGAGCCGGCCCGGAAAGTCGAGCCGGTGATCCGCCAGATCTTCATCGGCCGCGGCCGCGGCGTCATGGTCACCGATGCGCTGGAAAGAAAGCTCTACATCATCCGCAAGAGCGCCGTCCACGCCATCCAGTCGCTGAAGCTGGCGCACGCCCGGCAGTACTACGTGCCCTCGATGTCGGCGCGCACCCTCATCTACAAGGGCATGCTGCTCGCCAACCAGGTCGGCGAGTACTACCTCGATCTCAAGGACGCGCGCTGCGAGTCGGCCCTGGCGCTCATCCATCAGCGCTTTTCCACCAACACCTTCCCGTCGTGGGATCTGGCGCACCCGTTCCGCATGATTGCCCACAACGGCGAGATCAACACCGTGCGCGGCAACGTCAACTGGATCCGGGCGCGCCAGGGGGCGATCTCCAGCCCGGTGCTGGGGGACGACCTCAACAAGATCTGGCCGCTGATCTACGACGGCCAATCCGACTCGGCGTCGTTCGACAACGCGCTCGAGCTCCTGGTGATGGGCGGCTACTCCGTCGCCCACGCCATGATGATGATGATCCCCGAAGCCTGGGAAAATCACGGCCAGATGGATCCGGCGCGGCGCGCGTTCTACGAGTACCACGCCGCCATGATGGAGCCCTGGGACGGCCCGGCGTCGATCGCCTTCACCGACGGCCGCCAGATCGGGGCCACGCTGGATCGCAATGGCCTGCGCCCGTCGCGCTACATCGTCACCGACGACAACCTGGTCATCATGGGCTCGGAGTGCGGCTGCCTGCCGGTGCCCGAGGAGCGCATTTCCAAGAAATGGCGGCTGCAGCCCGGCAAGATGTTCCTCGTCGACCTCGAGAAGGGCCGCATTATTGACGACACCGAATTGAAGGAGGCGCTGTCGGAAGCGCGTCCGTACGCCGAATGGATCGAGCGCATCCGCGTCAAGCTCGACGAGGTCGAGACCGAGAAGACCGCGCCGCTGAAAAGCGAGGTGCCGCTGCTCGATCGGCAGCAGGCCTTCGCCTACACCCAGGAAGAGGTCAAGTTCCTGATGACGCCGATGGCGTTGAACGGCGAGGAGCCGATCGGCTCGATGGGCAACGACTCGCCGCTCGCCGTCCTGTCGGACAAGAACAAGACCCTGTACCACTACTTCAAGCAGCTGTTCGCGCAGGTCACCAACCCGCCGATCGACCCGATCCGCGAGGAGCTGGTGACCTCGCTGGTGTCGTTCATCGGGCCGAAGCCGAACCTGCTCGGCATTGACGAGATGAACCCGCCGCTGCGCCTCGAGGTGTCGCAGCCGATCCTCGACTTCTACGAGATGGAGAAAATCCGCCATATCGAGCGCTATACGAACGGCAAGTTCCGCTCGCTGGAGCTCGACATCACCTACCCGGTGGCCTGGGGCAAGGACGCCATCGAGGCGCGGCTGGCGTCGCTGTGCGCACAGGCCGAGGACGCCGTGCGCGCGGGCACGTCAATCATCGTGGTCTCGGATCGCCAGGTCGATCGCCAACGCGTGGCGATCCCGGCGCTGCTGGCGCTGTCGGCGATCCACCAGCACCTGGTGGGCAAGGGCCTGCGCACCAGCGCCGGCCTGGTCGTGGAAACCGGGTCGGCGCGCGAAGTGCACCACTTCGCCCTGCTCGGGGGCTACGGCGCGGAGGCCGTGCATCCGTACCTCGCGCTGGAGACACTGCTCGCCATGCACGCGGACGATCCGGCCGCCGGCAGCAAGGCGATCAAGAATTTCGTCAAGGCGATCGGCAAGGGCATGAAAAAGGTGATGTCGAAAATGGGCATCTCGACCTACATGTCCTACACCGGAGCGCAGATCTTCGAGGCCGTGGGACTGGCGAAGTCGCTGGTGGACAGGTACTTCACCGGCACGGCCTCGAACGTCGGCGGCATCGGACTGCCCGAAGTCGCCGAAGAAGCGATCCGCATCCATCGCGACGCCTTCGATGAGCGCGACCCGGTCCTGAAGGCGATGCTCGATGCCGGCGGCGAATACGCCTGGCGCGTGCGCGGCGAAGAGCACATGTGGACGCCG
>JBDTMD010000166.1:0-5248 GCA_039934435.1 Burkholderiales bacterium | reverse complement strand
GGGCCGACGCTCGCGTTCAAGGACATCGCGCTGCAGCTGCTCGGCGGCCTCGTCGAGCAGGTGCTCGCGGCGCGCAAGGCGACGCTCAACGTCCTCGGCGCCACCTCGGGCGATACCGGCTCCGCCGCCGAATACGCCATGCGCGGCAAGCGCGCTATCCAGGTGTACATGCTTTCGCCGCACGGCCGCATGAGCGCCTTCCAGTCGGCGCAGATGTACTCGCTGCAGGATGCCAACATCCACAACCTGGCGGTGAAGGGCACGTTCGACGACTGCCAGGACCTGGTAAAGCGCGTCAATGCCGACGCCGCCTTCAAGGCGCGCCACCGCCTCGGCGCCGTGAATTCGATCAACTGGGCGCGGATCGCGGCGCAGGTGGTGTACTACTTCTGGGGCTACTTTCGCGCCACGCGCGCGGACGGCGAGCCGGTATCGTTCGCGGTGCCCTCGGGCAATTTCGGCAACATCCATGCGGGTTACGTCGCGCGCTGCATGGGGCTGCCGCTGCGCCGGCTGATCCTCGCCACCAACGAGAACGACGTACTGGACGAATTTTTCCGCACCGGGAAGTACCGTGTGCGCAAGGCGGCGGTGGCCACCTCCAGTCCATCGATGGACATCTCCAGGGCCTCGAACTTCGAGCGCTATGCGTTTGATCTGGTGGAGCGCGAGGGCGGGGCGCTAAGCGGCCTTTGGCGCAAGCTCGAGACCGACGGCGAGTTCGATCTGTCGCTGATGCCGCGAAGCGGATTCGCCTCCGGCCGCAGCACGCACGCAGACCGGATCGCCACCATCAGGTCGGTACACTCCCGGTATGGCGTCACGATCGACCCGCACACCGCCGACGGCATCAAGGTCGGCCTCGAGCAACGCGAGGCGGGCGTGCCGCTGATCTGCCTGGAGACGGCGCAGCCGGCGAAATTCGCCGACACCCTCCGCGAGGCGCTCGGGCACGCCCCGGAGCGGCCGGCGGGATTCGAGGACCTGGAGCGGCGGCCGCAGCGTTTCGAGCTGATCGCGCCGGACGCCGAAGCGCTCAAGCGCCATATCGCCGCGCACGCCGCATGAGCAAGGAACGCAACGTCCTCGGCGGCGAGCTGATGGCCTGCAGCTTCGCGCCGCTCACCGGGTATTTTCGCGACGGCAGCTGCGCCACCCACGGCGCCGACGGCGTCGCCCACCTGGTGTGCGTCAAGGTGACGCAGGAGTTCCTCGATTTCAGCGGCGCCAAGGGCAACGACCTGGTCACGCCGCGCCCGGAGCTGCGCTTTCGCGGCTTGCAGGCAGGCGATCGCTGGTGCCTGCACGTCCTGCGCTGGGTCGAGGCCTGGCGCGCGAGCGCAGCGCCGCAGGTGGTGCTCGAGGCGACGCATGAAAGCGTGCTGGAATACGTGCCGCTGGCGGCGCTCAAGCAGCGGGCGCTCGACTTGAATTAGCCCCACTTTTAGAGATAGCAGGAAGGATCACCGCGCACGGAAGTTTCAGGTTACATTTTCGCCGCCGGCGGTTGCCTGAAAGGGGGAGGGGAGGCATGGCGAAGATCGCGGAGGAGCGTCTCGAAGCGGTACGCAAGTACCTGCACCAGGATTTCCCGGACTGGGCGCTCGCCGCGCGCTGGGACGACGATCACGAGGCGCACGCGTTCCTGCTGAAAAAACCGCGCGAGCCGGTGCACCTGCTCAAGGTGAGCCGCGCGGTGCTCGATGACTGCGGCCCGCGCAAGCTCGCCGGGCTGCTGGAAGGTCACCAGGTGGCGGTCGCACTGCGCAAGGCGGAGAAGCACCGCCTGCTGCTGACCGCGCAGGGCCTAGCCCCGATCTAGGCGGCACCCCCGGCGTTCGCCCGCGGTTCTGGGCGAAAATAGCGGGTGCTCGAGGCGCAAAATCTGTCGTGCGCGCGCGGCGGCCGCGAGCTGCTGCGCGGCCTGTCGTTCGCCCTGAAGGGCGGCGAGCTGCTGCGCATCGCCGGCGCCAACGGCAGCGGCAAGACGACCCTGCTCAAGATCCTGTGCGGGCTGCTCGCGCCCGACGCCGGCGATGTGCGCTGGCACGGTACGCCGATCCGTCAGCTACGCGAAGACTTCTCGCGCCATCTGCTCTACCTCGGCCACGCGCCGGCGGTAAAGGACGACCTGAGCGCGGCGGAGAACCTCGCCGTCGCCTGCACGCTGGCGGGTCGCACGGCGGCACCGCAGGCAGTGCATGAAGCGCTCGCGCAATATGGACTTGCGGCGGACGGCGTTCCCGTCAGGCGCCTGTCGCAAGGCCAGCGGCGGCGCGCTGCGCTCGCGCGGCTGCTGCTCAGCGCCGACGCGCCGCTGTGGCTGCTCGACGAGCCGTTCGCCGCACTCGACACGAAGGCTGCCGCCTTTACCGAGCAGCACATCGCCAGGCACGTCGCCGCGGGCGGCGCGGTGGTCTACAGCACGCACCAGGAGGCCAACATCGGCGCCGCCGTGCAGCGCGTGGTCGAGCTCTGATGCTCGCCGCCGCGCGCTGCATCGTGCGCCGCGACCTGCTGCTCGCGCTGCGCCGGCCGAGCGACGTCGCCACGGCGCTGCTGTTCTTCGTCATCGTCGCCAGCCTGTTTCCCTTGGGTGTCGGCGCCGAGCCCAATCTGCTGCGCGCGATCGCGCCCGGCGTGATCTGGGTGGCGGCGCTGTTGTCGTCGATGCTGTCGCTCGGGCGCCTGTTTGCCGCCGACCATGCCGACGGCACGCTTGAGCAGATGCTGCTGGGCGTGTCGCCGCTTGGCGTCGTCGCCGCTGCCAAGGTTTTCACGCACTGGCTGGTTTCCGGGCTGCCGCTGGTGGCGATCGCGCCGCTGATCGCGCTCCAATATGACCTGCCGCAATCGCTATACGGTACCTTGGCCTTATCATTGCTGCTGGGCACGCCGGTGCTGAGCCTGATCGGCGCCATCGGCGCCGCGCTGACGCTGGGCTTGCGCGGTGGCGGCGTGCTGCTGGCGCTGCTGGTGCTGCCGCTGTACGTGCCGGTGCTGATCATGGGCGCGGGCAGCGTCGACATGGCGGCCGCGGGGCTGTCGCCGGCCGGCCAGTTGCAGCTGCTTGCCGCACTGCTGGTGCTGGCCGCGGCGTTCGCGCCGTGGGCGATCGCCACGGCCTTGAGGATCTCTACGGAATGAGTACGGTCATCAGGTGGTTCTGGTTCGCGTCGCCGCAGACGTTCTTCCCGCTCGCCGGGACGGCTGCGCGCTGGAGCGCCGCGATTGCCGCGCTGCTTGCCGCCGCCGGGCTGTACGTCGGTTTCTTCGTCGCGCCGACCGACGCGCAGCAGGGCGAGGCCTACCGCATCATCTTCATCCACGTGCCGGCCGCGTGGATGTCGATGGTGATCTACCTCGCGATGGCCTTCTGGGCCGCGCTCGGCTGGGTGCTGAACGCGCGCATGGCCTCGATGCTCGCGCGCGCGCTGGCGCCCAGCGGCATGGTGTTCACGCTGATCGCGCTGTGGACCGGCGCGGTCTGGGGCAAGCCCGCCTGGGGCACCTGGTGGGTGTGGGACGCGAGGCTCACCTCCGAGCTGATCCTGCTGTTCCTCTACATCGGCTACCTCGCGCTGACCGAAGCGATCGACGACCCGAAGCGCGCCGACCGCGCGGGTGCGCTGGTCGCGATCGTTGGTGCGGTCAACGTGCCGGTCATCTACTTCTCGGTCAAGTGGTGGAACACGCTGCACCAGGGCGCGAGCGTCAGCCTGACCGCGGCGCCGACGATGGCGCATGCGATGTTGCTGGCGATGCTGCTGATGACCTTCGCGTTCTGGGCGTATGCGTTCGCGGTCGTGTTCATGCGGGCGCGCGCGATCGTGCTCGAGCGCGAGTGCGGCGCCGCGTGGGTGCGCGGGCTCTCGAATCCGGCGATCGGGCTGCCCACATGAACTGGCACAGCGCCACCGAGTTCTTCGCGATGGGCGGCTACGGCATCTACGTGTGGAGCGCGTATGCGGCCACTGCCGGCGTGCTCGCGCTCGAAGCGGGGTTCGCGCTGCGTCGTCGGCGCCGCGCACTCGCTGCAGCGCGGGAGCGGCAGGCATGACGCCGCGCGCGCGCCGCGCGGTGCTGATCCTTTGCGTCGTCGCGGCGATGGGCGCTGCGACCGCGCTGGTCGCGAACGCGTTCCGCAGCAACCTCGTGTTCTTCTATTCGCCGTCGCAGGTGATGGCGAAGGAGTCGCCGGCCGGCCGAACCTTCCGCCTCGGCGGGCTGGTCGAACGCGGCAGCCTGACGCGCGACGGCCTGACCGTGCGCTTCTTCGTCAGCGACACGGTGCGCAAGGTGCCGGTGCGCTACGAGGGCATCCTGCCCGACCTCTTCAAGGAGGGAAAAGGCGTGGTCGCGCAAGGTGCGGTCGGTGCCGACGGCGTGTTCGTCGCGCGCGAAGTGCTCGCCAAGCACGACGAGAACTACATGCCGCCCGAGGCCGGCGAGGCGCTCGCACGCGCGCGAGCCGGGCAGTTGCTGGTGGAGGTCAGCAAGTGATCCCCGAGCTCGGCCAGGCCGCGCTGCTGCTGGCGCTGGCGGTGGCGTTGATCCAGGGCACGCTGCCGCTGATCGGCGCGGCCCGTGGGCGCGAAGCGTGGATGGCGCTCGCGCGGCCCGCGGCGCAGGCGCAGTTCGCGCTCGTGATGCTCGCGTTCGCGCTGCTCGCGAGCAGTTTCGTGCGCAACGACTTCTCGCTGATCTACGTCACGATGCACTCGAACACCAGCCTGCCGCTCGCCTACCGCATCGCCGGCGTGTGGGGCGGGCACGAAGGCTCGCTGCTGCTGTGGCTCGCGATGCTGTGCTCCTGGATGCTCGCGCTCGCGCGCTTCAGCCGGCAGATCCCGCTGCCGGTGGTGGCGCGCACGCTCGCGGTGATGGGCTGGATCGCTGCCGGCTTCCTGCTCTTCATGCTCGCGACCTCGAACCCGTTCGAGCGCCTCGTGCCGGTGCCGCCGAATGGCAACGACCTGAACCCCTTGCTGCAAGACCCCGGCATGGTGATCCACCCGCCGATGCTCTACATGGGCTATGTCGGGTTCTCGGTCGCGTTCGCGTTCGCCGTTGCCGCCCTGATCGGCGGCGACCTGAGCGCCGCGTGGGCGCGCTGGATGCGGCCGTGGACGACCGCGGCCTGGTGCTTTCTCACGCTCGGCATCGCGCTGGGTAGCTTGTGGGCGTATTCGGTGCTCGGCTGGGGCGGCTGGTGGTTCTGGGACCCGGTCGAGAACGCCTCGTTCAT
>JBDTMD010000165.1:0-5253 GCA_039934435.1 Burkholderiales bacterium | reverse complement strand
CGGCGCTTCCATGCCAACGACAACATCGCCGAGTTCCTCGAGCCCGGCGAGTTCGACGCGCTGCTGGCGGAGGTCGAGGACAAGTTCAAGGGCGTGCTGGAAAGCCTGGTGATCGACACCACGGGCGACCACAACACCGAGGATACCGCGCGCCGCGTCGCGCGCATGTACCTGAACGAGGTGTTCCGCGGCCGCTCCCACCCGGCGCCGGCGGTGACCGAGTTCCCGAACGCCGAGCACCTCAACGAGCTGATCATCGTCGGGCCGATGACCGTGCGCAGCGCCTGCAGCCACCACTTCTGCCCGATCATGGGCCGGCTGTGGATCGGCCTGATGCCGAACGAGAAGTCCAACCTGATCGGCCTGTCGAAGTACGCGCGGCTCGCCGATTGGATCCTGAGCCGGCCGCAGATCCAGGAGGAGGCGATCACGCAGATCGCCGACCTGCTGATGAGCAGGGTGCACCCGGACGGCCTCGCCGTGGTCATCGAGGCTGACCACTTCTGCATGCACTGGCGCGGCATCCGCGACCGCGGCGCGAAGATGGTGAACAGCGTGATGCGCGGCTCGATGCTGAAGGACCCGACGCTGCGGCGCGAGTTCCTCTCCCTGATCAACCTCAAGGACTGAGATGGCGCGGGCGACCAGCCGCAGGGCCGCGCTCGCCTACCAGTCCGGCTTCGGCAACACGTTTTCCACCGAGGCGGAACAAGGCGCGCTGCCGCAAGGCCAGAATTCTCCGCAGAAGACGCCGCGCGGGCTGTACCCCGAAGTTCTCTCGGGCACCGCGTTCACCGCGCCGCGCGCCGAGAATTTTTCGAGCTGGCTGTACAAGCTGCGCCCGTCGGCAATGCACGCGCCTTACAAGCGCATCGGCAACGGCCTGCTGCGCTCGGGCCCGTTCGACGAAGCCGAAACGCCGCACAACCGCCTGCGCTGGAACCCGCTGCCGGTGCCGTCCAGGCCCACCGACTTCATCGACGGCCTGTTCACCCTAGCCGGCTCGGGAGATGCGGCCTCGCAATCCGGAATCGCGGTGCACCTGTACCGCGCCAACCGATCGATGCAGGACCGCTGCTTCACCAATATCGACGGCGAGCTGATGTTCGTGCCGCAACAGGGCGCGATCCTGCTCGTCACCGAGCTCGGCCGGCTCGAGGTGGCGCGGGGCGAAATCGCCATCGTGCCGCGCGGCGTGAAATTCCGCGTCGAGGTGGACGGCGCCACGCGTGGTTATCTGTGCGAGAACTATGGCGTGCCGTTCCGGCTGCCCGAGCTCGGCCCGATCGGCTCGCAGGGCCTCGCGCAGCGGCGCGACTTCCTCGCCCCGGTCGCCGCCTATGAGGATAAAAGCGGCAAGTGCGAAGTGGTGGCGAAGTTCATGGGCGGCCTGTGGGCGAGCGCGTACCGCCATTCGCCGCTCGACGTCGTCGCCTGGCACGGCAACTACGCGCCCTGCAAGTACGACCTCGCGCGCTTCATGGCGCTGAACACCGTGAGCTTCGACCATGCCGATCCGTCGATCTTCACCGTGCTGACCTCGCCCTCCGAGCGCGCGGGCGTCGCCAATTGCGATTTCGTCATCTTCCCGCCGCGCTGGAACGTGGCCGAGCACACCTTCCGCCCGCCCTGGTTCCACCGCAACGTGATGAACGAGCTGATGGGCCTGGTGCACGGCACCTACGACTCCAAGGCCGAGGGCTTCCTGCCCGGCGGCGTGTCGATCCACAACTGCATGAGCGCGCACGGGCCCGACCTCGCGACCTACGAGAAGGGCTCGAACGCCGAGCTTGAGCCGCAGAGGATCGCCAACACCCTCGCCTTCATGTGGGAGTCGCGCTACGTCTTCCAGCCAACAAAGGCGGCGCTCGCGGCGAAGGAACTGCAGAAAAACTACGACCGTGTGTGGGATGGCTTCAAATAGGGACAGACCTCATTTTTCTCATTTGCGACCGGTTCGCAAATGAGAAAAATGGGGTCTGTCCCCTTTTGCAGTTGGGTCGAATCGGCGCACGACCCCGCCACCGACTTCCCGATCCAGAACCTGCCGTTTGGCGTGTTTCGCCGCAAGGGCGCGAACGAAGCGCCGCGCGGCGGCGTCGCGATCGGCGACCAGATCCTCGACCTTGCCGCGGTCGGCCTGAAGACCGGGCCGAACCTGAACCAGCTTGCCGCCGCCGGGCGCCCGGTGTGGCGCCAGCTGCGCAAGGTGCTGCAGCTCGCGCTCTCCGACAAGACCAAGGCCAAGCGCTTCGCGAAATACCTCGTGCCGATGAAAAAGGCCGAGCTCTTCCTGCCGGTCGCGGTTGGCGACTACAGCGACTTCTACACCGGCATCCACCACGCGCTTGCCGTGGGCAAGATGTTCCGGCCCGACAACCCGCTGCTGCCGAACTACAAGTGGGTGCCGATCGGCTATCACGGCCGCGCCTCTTCCGTAGTCGTTTCTGGAACACCGGTTGTGCGCCCGAACGGCCAGACCAAGGCGCCCGAGGCCGCGGCGCCCTCCTTCGGCCCGTCGCGGCGCCTCGACTACGAGGTCGAGCTCGGCTTCGTCATCGGGCCGGGCAGCGGCCTCGGAAGACCTGTGAGCATCAAGCACGCGCTCGACCACGTTTTCGGCGTGGTGCTGCTGAACGACTGGTCGGCGCGCGACCTCCAGGCCTGGGAATACCAGCCGCTCGGGCCGTTCCTCGCCAAGAGCTTCGCCACCACCGTCTCGCCGTGGATCGTGACGCTGGAAGCGCTCGAGCCGTTTCGCTGTCCGGCGTTCCCGCGCAGCGGCGAAGATCCGCGGCCTTTGCCCCACCTCGCGGACGAAACCGACCAGCGCCAGGGCGGCTACGCCATCGGCACCGAGATGGTCCTGCGCTCGGCGCAGATGCGCGCAAAGAAAGCGGCGCCGGCGCTTCTGTCCCGCTGCAGCTTTCGCGATGCCTACTGGACCCCCGCGCAGATCGTCGCCCACCAGGCCTCCAACGGCTGCAACCTGCAGCCGGGCGACCTCCTCGGCTCGGGCACCCTCTCCGGCACCGAGCCCGGTACTGCCGGCTCGATGCTCGAGCTGACGCAGGGCGGCAAGCAGCCGCTGCAATTGCCCGGCGGCGAAACCCGCGCCTTCATCGCCGACGGCGACGAGCTGATCCAGCGCGGGCGCTGCGAGGCGGAAGGCGCGGTGCCGATCGGTTTCGGGGAGGCGGCGGGGGTGGTTAAACCGTCGCCCAAATAGGGACAGACCCCATTTTTCTCATTCAGCCAGGGACCAAGCCAGGCCCCACGGCATTGCGATAAAGGTCAGGCCTTATTAGTTCCTTCGTCCGAGATGGCCTCTCGCGCGAGGCGTGCCAGTTCGTCCTGCGATGCTTCGAACAACCGGGCCCGACGGGCCTCCGAATCCAGTTCCGCCAGCATGAACGCCGCGAACGCGTCCTGCTCAGCGGCGGGAAGTTTGGCCGCCTCGGCAAATGCCAGATCAAGCAATCTCGTCATCAGGAAGATTTTAAGCCCCGGAAACGACCAGCGTCGCCGGTCCGCGGGTCGAGGACTTCGGGCGCACCACTATGCGCACGTCCTGCCCGAGCAGGTTCAAAAACCGGATCAGCCGCTCCAGCGAGAATCCCGAGAGTCGCCCGCGCAGCAATGCGGACACTTTGGGCTGGTCCACACCGAGCAGCCGTGCCGCATCCGATTGACTGAGCCCCTTTCGCGTCAGGAGAGCGCCGATCTCGCGGGCCAGCTCGGCCTTCGCCAGCCGATCCTGCGCGTCCGGCAGGTCCAGATCAGCGAACACGTTGCCGCTGCTGCGTTCAAGTTCGATTTTGCGCTTGCTCATTTCGAGAGCCAACTCAGCGGCCTGAGATCCGGGTGCATGCCGGATTATGCCACTTCTAGCATAGTTCGGCATCACAAGAGTTGCCCCGCCGCCAGCCGGACTAGACTGTAGGCCGCATGAAAACCGCCGACCCCACCCTCCGCGGCGACTACACCCAAGCCGCGCCCGACTACTCGGTCGAGCAGGACTGGGCCGCCTACACGTCCGAGGAGCACGCGCTGTTCCGGCGCCTGTATGAGCGCCAGTCGAAGCTCGTCGCACGCTACGCCTGCCCGGATTGGATCGAGGCCATCGGCCGGCTGGAGGCCGGGCGCGGGATCCCGAAGTTCGGCGAGATCAATCGCAGCCTGTCGAAAGCCACGGGCTGGAACATCGTCGCCGTGCCCGGCCTGATTCCCGACGGGCCGTTCTTCACGCACCTCGCCAACAAGCGCTTTCCGGTCACCGTGTGGCTGAGAAAGCCCGAGGAGATCGACTACATCGTCGAGCCCGATGTGTTTCACGATTTCTTCGGCCACGTGCCGCTGCTCTACGACCCGGTGTACGCGGATCACCTGTGCGAGTACGGCAAGGGCGGGCTGAAGGCGATGCGGCTCGATGCCATCACGATGCTGGCGCGCCTGTACTGGTACACGATCGAGTTCGGGCTGATGCAGACGCCCGCGGGCGTGCGCGCCTACGGCGCGGGGCTGCTGTCTTCGGGCGGCGAGCTCGCCTACTGCGTCGACGACGCGAAGCCCCGGCGCCGGCCGTTCGAGCTGGAGCGGGTCCTGCGCACCGAGTACCGCATCGACCGCTACCAGGACAGCTACTTCGTCATCGACTCATTCGCGCAGCTGATGCGCGACACGGCGCCCGATTTCACGCCCCTCTACGCCCGGCTGAGGAATCTGCCCGCCCTGGATCCGTCGGCCGCATGAGCGTCAAGCGTTTTCGGGCTGGAGAGCTCCAGCTTGCTTACCGGTTGGTGAACGGCACGCGCCAGAGGTTGCGAGGCTTGAGGGGACAGACCCAGGGGTCGGTCCCCAAGTCCGTGCCGCTGGTCTTCGTCCACGGGCTGGCGTTCTTTTCCTACGACTGGGTGCCGGTGGCCTCGGCGCTGGGGCGCGAGGCGGCGTGCCTCGACATGCGCGGCTTCGGCGACTCGGACTGGTCGGGGGACTACTCGGTGGGCGCGATGGCGGGCGACATCGGCGCGCTGCTCGATCACCTCGGCTGGGCGCGGGCGATTGTCGTGGGCCATTCGCTGGGCGGGCGCAACGCCGCCTACTTCGCCTCGCGCAAGCCAAAGCGCGTCGCCGGCCTCGCGCTCATCGACTACGCGCCCGACGATGCGGCCGACGGGCTGAAGCGCGCGGCGGAAAGCGTCGTCGCGGTGCCGGACGTGTTTCCTTCCGTGGATGCGGCCATGGCGTATTTCA
>JBDTMD010000164.1:0-5289 GCA_039934435.1 Burkholderiales bacterium | reverse complement strand
GCCGACGCCGGTATCCCGCCCGGCGTCCTGCAGCTCGTCTACGGCACGCCGGCGGAGATCTCGAACTACCTGATCCCGCACCCGGTGATCCGCAAGGTCACCTTCACCGGCTCCATCCCGGTGGGCAAGCAGCTCGCGGCGCTCGCCGGCCAACACATGAAGCGCGTCACCATGGAGCTGGGCGGCCACGCACCGGTGATCGTGTGTGAGGACGCGGACATCGCGCTCGCCGTCAAGGCGGCGGGGGCGGCGAAGTTCCGCAATGCGGGGCAGGTCTGCATTTCGCCCACGCGCTTCCTCGTGCACAAGTCGATCGCGCACGACTTCGCTCAGGCGCTGGCCGACTACGCCAGGGGATTGAAGATCGGCGACGGCCTCGCCGAAGGCACGCAGATGGGCCCGCTCGCCAACCCGCGCCGCGTCGACGCGATGACCGCGTTCACCGAGGACGCCGTGAAGAAGGGCGCGAAGCTGCTCACCGGCGGGCAGCGCATCGGCAAAGCCGGCAACTTCTGGGAGCCGACCATCCTCACCGACGTGCCGAAGGAGGCGAAGGTTTTCAACGACGAGCCTTTCGGCCCCATGGCCGCGATCCGGCCGTTCGATACCCTGGAAGAGGCGATCGCCGAGGCGAACCGCCTGCCCTACGGACTTGCGGGCTACGCATTCACCAAGTCGCTTAAGAACGCCGACCTGATTGCGCGCCGGCTGGAAGTGGGCATGCTGTGGATGAACATGCCCGCGCTGCCTTCGGCCGAGATGCCCTTTGGCGGGGTCAAGGATTCGGGCTACGGCTCCGAAGGCGGCCCCGAGGCGCTCGAGGCGTACCTCAACTCGCGCGCGGTGGCGATCCAGAACGCCTGACGGGCGGCCCGGCGCGGGGTGAGCTACAGCGCGAGCTCGAACCGCAGCATGCCGACGGTCGCATCGCGCAGGCCGGGTGCGCCGGCCGGATGCAAAATTCTTTGCAGCGTGGGCTGCATGCTGATTCTGCCGCTTACAGAATACAAATACGTCACTTCGATGGCGGTCTCGACGCCCGGAAACACCGAGCCCGCCTGCTGCTCCGAAACGAGGAACGCGGTGCCACTGCGCGCCCGCGCAATTCCAAAACCGAACTCATCGTCACTGCGGCCCGCGAACGGTGCGGTCATCGTAATGCCGGCGCCGACATAAGAAGCGAACCGCCAGAAGCGCTCGTCGCCGGCGCCGAATTGCCCGAACACGCGCACGCGGCGCGCGGGTTCGAGCGCGTCCCGGTACAGCACCTGTTCGGCGATCAAATAGGCTCCCGACCGGTCGCGTCGGCGCCCTGCGACTGAACTGGACAATTCATTGAATGTGCCGGTGTAATGCCACAGTCCTAAGGCCGCCTTTGAATCCCGATCGACCGCCAATGCGGCGCGCCCGAGCCGCATACGCCGGGAGCGCTTGCGGTCGTCGCGGGATGCATCCAGAGGCAATACGATCGAGGCCTCGCCGACATAGAGCAATCCGTCGCCCTGTCGCCTTGCGCCACCCGATCCATCGGCACGCGCTACTGAAACCGGTACTCCGTTCAGTACTGCCGCCCGCAGCACTACCGGCGGCCCCCGCCATTCGAAGCGCGCGCCGTAGGAACTGTTCGGAAAGATGGACGGCCCGCCGCGTCCCGTCTGCGACATTTCGGGCCCGATGCCGAACGAGGAATTCAGGAACAGACTTGCGGAATCCAGATGATAGAACTCGGCGTTCAAGTCGAACCGGCCGGCGAGCAGCGACATGTTCCGGTCGACGAAATTTTGCTCGCCCCACGCCTCGAACAGGCGCAATCCCCTTTGTGCGGCGATGTTGCTGATGCCTTGTGCGTCGCCCGCGAGCGCGCTGGGATCATCCCCGTGCGTTCCCAGCACGTGAACATAGAATGTGACCCCGTCCAGTCCAAGGCTGCGCTTGCCGTCCACCGTCGCCTGGAAATCGAACCCGCCAAGGAAGGCCGAGCCAGTTTTTAATCCGCCGGAGAAATTGCGCACGACTTCGCCGGTGTAACCGGCTTCGAGGCGCACGCCCTGGGCAAGGAGCCGCTGACGCGCAGCATCACCGATTGCCGGCGGCGTCTGCGCGAGCGAGCGAGCCGCCAGCAATAAAAAGCCGAGCGCCAGAAGCGCCCGGCTGCGCGCGCCAGGGCTGCTCACAGTCGTGCGGTCTTCGCCGCTTCCGGCTTTCGAATCGCAGGCATCATGACCTGCTATTTTACGGGTTGTCCGCGAAAAACTCCGGGCGCGGAAGTCTCGCGATCCTGGTCTTGCCGATGCGCCAAGGAAAAGGAAATGCCATGAGCCAGCCCGCAGTACTGCGAAACGTCGATGCACGAGGCGTCGCCACGGTCACGCTCAACCGGCCGGAGGTGAACAACGCCTACGACGATGCGCTCATCGGCGGCCTGCACGAGGTGATGGACGAGCTCGGCGCGCACCCCGGCCTGCGCGTCGTGGTGTTGCGCGGCGCGGGCAAGCATTTCCAGGCAGGCGCCGACCTGAAGTGGATCATGCGGGTCGCGGGACAGTCAGCGGAAGAAAACGAGCGCGTCTCGCGCGCCACCGCGCTGGCGGTGCACCGCCTCAATATGCTGGCCGTGCCAACCGTCGCGCTGGTGCAGGGCGGCTGCTTTGGCGGCGGCACCGGCATCGTCGCCGCGTGCGATGTCGTCATCGCCGCCGACAATGCAGTGTTCTCGATCGCGGAAACGCGCTGGGGACTGACGGCGGCGATCATCCTGCCGCAGTTGGCCGACGCCATCGGCGCGCGCCAGGTGCGCCGCTACGCGCTCACCGGCGAGCGTTTCGGCGCCGAAGAGGCGCGGCGCATCGGCTTGGCGCACGAGGTGGTGCCGCTGGCCGAACTTCCAGAGGCGGGCGAGCGCCTCGTGGCCCAATTGCTGCAAAACGCGACTGATGCGAACGCGCAAACCAAGGCGGCAGCCATGGAATTCGCCTGGGGCGCGGTCGACGACACGGAGCTCGGCAGGTTGGTCGCGCAACACGCAGCCAAACGCCGCAGCGCTGAAGCGGTCGAGGGGCTGGCGTCGTTCGTGGAGAAGCGCGCCGCGCGCTGGGCAGGGATGGGCTAGCGTCAAGTGAAACGCAACGGGGACGCTTTCCCGCGTTTGCTACCATTTGCTTGATCATGGCGACGACGTGACGCAACAAGACCGGGACAACAAGCTCGGCACCACCCGCGGCCTTGCGCTCGCCATGCAGGGCGACGCGCTCATCATGATGGTCGACGACGAGCCCGAGATGATCGACGTGATCCGCAGGTTTGTTGAGCGGGCCGGATACAAGCGCTTCATGCATACGTCCAAGGCGCCCGAAGCGATCGAGCTGATGCGGCGCGACCGACCGGACGTCGTATTGCTCGACGTCAGGATGCCGGGCATGAGCGGATTCGAGATCCTGGAGCAGATGCGTGCCGATGCGCAGTTGCAGCACACGCCGGTGATCGTGCTGACCGCGGCGGCCGACCCGGAGACCATGCTCAAGGCGCTCGAGATCGGCGCGACGGACTTCCTGCGCAAGCCGGTGGACCGGAGCGAGCTCGTGCTGCGCCTGCGCAACACGCTGACCTCCAAGGCCTATCAGGATTTCCTCGCTTTCTTCGACCGGACGACGGGGCTCGTGAATCGCCAGCGTTTCCTCAGCGAGCTGGAGCGCACCCTTTTTGACGCCGATGCGCCCGGGCGGATGGGCGCGCTCTTGCAGCTCGGCCTGGACCGCTTCCGTCAGATCAACGAGGCGCTGGGTCCGGCGGCCGGCGACTCGGTCATCCGCGAGGCGGGCCGGCGCATCCGCGGCGTGTTGCAGGCGAACCTCGACTCGGAAGAAAGGCACGACCACCAGCCTTTCGCGGCGCGCTTCAGCGGCGACGAGTTTTCCGTGCTGCTGCCCACCATCCCGAACGCGGAGTACCCATCGCACCTGGCCGACGAGCTGCTGCGGGCGCTCGCGCTGCCGATGGATCTGGGCGGCAAGGAATTGCGCGTCACCGCCAGCATCGGCGTGGCGCTGTTCCCTGCCAACGGCTTGAACGGCGACGAGCTGGTGAAGAACGCGGGGGCAGCCCTGCACGAGGCGAAGAACGCCGGCCGCAACACGTTCCGGTACTACTCGAAGGAGCTCAACGCCAAGGCGGCGCAGCGGCTCGGCATCGAAGAAGATCTGCGCCGGGCTTTGGAGCGCGCTGAGCTGCGGCTGTTCTACCAGCCGAAATTCAGCATCGCGGGCAATGAGTTTTGCGGCGCCGAGGCGCTCATGCGCTGGCAGCATCCGCAACGCGGGCTGGTCCCGCCCAACGATTTCATTCCGGTGGCCGAGGAATCGGGCCTGATCGCGTCGGTGGGGGAATGGGCGCTCAACGCCGCGTGCCGGCAGCTGCAGGAATGGGGCGCGGCCGGGCTGCGGCGCGTGCCCATCGCCGTGAACGTTTCGCCACGACAGTTCCAGCCGCAGCTGCCGGGCATCGTGCGCGGTGCGATCGCGGCCACCGGCCAGCGCGAGTTTTTGCGGTTGGAGCTCACGGAGAGCTCGGTGATGGGCAATCCGAAGGCGGCGATCAAGCTGCTCGGCGAGCTGCGCGACATCGGCATGCGTCTGTCGATCGACGACTTCGGCACCGGCTACTCATCGCTCAGCTACTTGCACCTGCTGCCGCTGCACGAGCTGAAGATCGATCGCAGCTTCATTGCAACGATCTCGCCGCAGGGCGGCGAAGCGGTGCTGGTGGACGTGATCATCGCGATGGCGCACAGCCTCGGGCTGACGGTGGTGGCCGAAGGGGTGGAAACGCAGGCGCAGCTCGACTACCTGCGCACGCACGGCTGCGACGAATGCCAGGGCTTTTTCTTCAGCAAGCCGCTGCCGGCGGCCGATTTCGCGGCCAAGTACCTGGAGCGCGCTTAACGGTGCGCTGCGCAGGTCGCGTCCCGGCAACTGCCTACTTCGGCCCCCAGCTGTACTGCAGCCCGGTGAACAGCAGCGTGTCGCGCTTTTCCACGCCGAGCGGCGGATTGCTCTGGTAGCGCGCCGACAGGTTCACCGTCAGGCTCCAGCGATCCACCAGCTTGGTGAGCAGGCCGGCGTCGAACACGACGCGATACTCGCCCGAGTCGGACAGGTTCGGGTAGAACGTCAGCCGCTGCCGGAAGCTCGTGTCTTCCGAGAACTTGTGCGTCGTCTCTTCGCCGAGCAGTCCCTCGTGGAACGAGCGGCTGGTGCCGATGTACAGCGTCTCGCGGTTGTACGAGTAACCGGC
>JBDTMD010000163.1:0-5368 GCA_039934435.1 Burkholderiales bacterium | reverse complement strand
TGCATGCTCTCACGGAGCATGTACGAATGAGCGGTGGTTCAATAGGCGCACTGGTGCAGCGCCGAGACGCGCGCTGCCAGGATCTCTGTCTGCGGCCGGGTGATCGCCCGGATCGACCGGTCGAACTTGTAGATGACCTCGCTCGGCAGGTAATGCTCGTAGGCGAGCGCCCAGTAATCGCGCACCGCCTGCGGCACGAGCGACAGCGCGCGGTAGATGTAGCCGACGCGCGGATGCGGATACATCGGCCCGTCGGCGACCACCGCGTCCTCGGGCTCGACCAGCGGCAGCCACGCCGCCTTCTTCCTCGCCCCCGGCGGCTGGTAGCGCGTCGGCGCGCCCGGCTGCGGCGCGGGCAGCGCTCGCTCCGGCAGGCCGAGCGCGCGGTGGAAGGTGTCGATCATCATCACCATGGAGATGAGGCCGACGATCTCGACGTACTCGCCTTCGGTCAAGCCCCGCGCCAGGACCGACTGCGTCCACGACTCGGTCAGCCGTCCGGGATCGCTCACCACGCGGTGCACGAGTTCCACCTCCGCCGGCCGCAGTTGACCGAGGCCATCGTGCTCTCCGGGCACGTTGGGCGAAAGCGCCGCCTTGAGGCGCACGCATTGCGCGCAGGACTGCGCGTGGCGGATCTCCGCGGCGACCGCGACGCGCCGCGCCCCGGTGAGCCAGGTTCCGGGCGTGGCAATCGCTGCCCAGGCCCGCTCCTGGGATTCTGCAAGTTCGCTTCGCATTGCGCTGACCTCCTCGTTTCAGGCTACCACGCCGCTTCGAGCAATTGCATCACGTCGCGCTCCGAGCGGACCGGCTGCGGATTGGACAATACCCAGCGGTTCTTCATCGCCGCCGCGGCGACGGCGGCGAGCTGCTCGCGCTTCACGCCCGCCGCGCGCAGCGTCGCCGGCTGGCCGAGTGCGCGCACCAATTCCGCGACCGCGTCGCCCGCCGACATTCCCGGCCGACCCAGTGCTTCGGCGATCAGCTTCTGCTGACCCGCGGTCGCCGGCACGTTGTAGCGCAGCACGTGCGGCAGCATGATGCAGCTCGTGTGCCCGTGCGGCACGTCGGCCGCCGCGCCGAGTGCGTGGCCGATGCCGTGGCTCGCCCCGTAATTGACGCGCGCGATGGTCGAGGCGGCGAGCCAGGAGGCCTGCTGGCACAGTAGCCGCGCGGCGAGGTCGTTGGGCACCGCTTTCGTGCGCGGCAGCCCGTCGGCGAACAGGCGCAGCGCGTGCAGCGCGAGGCCGTCGCAGTACGGATGCGCGTCCACCGAGCACAGCGCCTCGACCGCATGGTCGACGCCGCGAATGCCGGTGGACAGCCACAGCCACTCAGGCGTGTGCAGCGTGATCGCGGGGTCGAGGATCACCGCGCGCGGCCCGATGTCCGGCCCGGTGAACGAATGCTTGATGCGCGTGCGCAGATCGGTGCCGCCGCCGAGGTTCGAGAACTCGGCGCCCGAGAGCGTCGTCGGGATCGCCACCTGGCGCACCGGCGAGGGACGCGTCGCGGTACGCAATGTCTCCAGTTCCTCGACCCGCTTCGCGCCATGCGCGAGACAGATCTGCAGGATTTTCACCGTGTCGATCGGCGTGCCCCCGCCCACCGTGAGAATGAGGTCGGGATCCGCGGCGCGCACAGCTTCGGTTGCGGCGATCACGCTCGGCCAGGGGGTGTGCGCGATGCACTCGTCGAACAGACCCGCGTAACGCTCGCCCAGCGCCTGCTGGATCTCCCGGATCGCCGCCGTGTTTCGCGACAGCGACTTCGACGCGACGATGAACACCTTGCGCGCGCCGATGCGCGCCACCTCCTCCGCCGCGGCCTGCGCGGCCGGCTGCCCGAACACGACGCGTTCCAGCGGCAGGTAGGTGTAGTTCGCCACCGCGCTATATTAGCGGGCCATGATCTCGATTCGTGACATCGACCATCTGGTGCTGCGCGTGCGCGACATCGAAGCCATGCGCCGCTTCTACTGCGACGTCCTCGGCGCGACGCACGTGGCGTACCGGGCCGAATACGGCATGTCGCACCTCAAAGTCGGTCGCTCGATGCTCGACCTGATCACGGTCGACGGCAAGCTCGGCCGGGCGGGCGGCGCCGCGCCCGGCCGCGAGGGCCGCAACCTGGATCACCTGTGCCTGCGCGTGGAGCCCTTCGACCAGGACGCCATCGTCGCGCACCTCAATCACCACGGCGTCAAGGTCGGAGAGATCCACCGGCGCTACGGCGCCGAGGGCAACGGCATCTCCATCTACGTGACCGATCCGGAGGGCAACATAGTCGAGCTCAAGGGCCCATCGGACGGGAAGCCGCCGCCGGCATGAAAAAGGACGAGCTGTCCAAGGCGCTGGGCCTGCTGCGCGAGGGCGACTGGGAAGCCGCGCACCAGATCGTGCAGCGCGACGAGGAATCGCCGCTGGCTTGCTGGGCGCACGGCATCGTGCACCTGATGGAGGGCGATACCAGCAATGCGCGCTACTGGTATCGGGAGGCAAAGCGCGATTTCCCGGCCAAGCCCTCGATCGAAAACGAGATCCAAGCGCTCTCAGCCGCGCTTGAGGTCTAGCTCCCAGTATTCGCCGACCAGCCGCTTGCCGAAGCTTGTGTGCGACTCGCGCCGCGCGTCGAACTTCTCCACGAACCGCGCCACGATGCCCGCCACCAGCGCCTCGAAGCGCACGTCGTAGCCGTATTCATTCCAGTACAGCTCGCCGTGACGCTGCACGACCCACCCCAGGTCGCCGGGGCGGTGCCAGCGCAGCCGCACTTGCGGTAGCATCGCCCGCTTCACCATGAGGAGAAATTAGCATGGCCGCACAGAACAAAGTCGCCATCGTTACCGGCGCCTCCGCCGGCATCGGCGAGGCCACCGGCAGAGCGCTGGTGAAAGCCGGGTGGAAAGTAGCCTTCGCTGCGCGCCGCGCCGAGATGCTGGAAAAGATTGTCGCCGACTGCGGCGCCGACAAGGCGCTCGCCGTGGCCACCGACGTGGCGAAGCCCGAGTCGGTGAAGAACCTGTTCGCGAAGACGACGCAGAAATTCGGGCGCCTCGACCTGCTGTTCAACAATGCCGGCATGGGCGCACCGCCCGTGCCGATGGACGAGCTGCCCTACGAGAAGTGGAAAGAAGTGGTCGACGTCAACCTGAACGGCATGTTCCTGTGCGCGCAGGCGGCGTTCCGCATCTTCAAGCAGCAGAAGCCCCAGGGCGGCCGCATCATCAACAACGGCTCGATCTCGGCGCATGCGCCGCGGCCCTTCTCCATCGCCTACACCTCGACCAAGCACGCGGTTACCGGCCTGACCAAATGCATCTCGCTCGACGGCCGCGCGCACGACATCTGCGGCTGCCAGATCGACATCGGCAACGCGGCGACGCCGATGACCGAACGCATGCTGAAAGGCGTGCCGCAGCCCAACGGCACGTCGATGGTCGAGCCGCGCATGGACGTGCAGCACGTCGCCGACGCCGTGGTCTACATGGCCGGCCTGCCGCTCGAATCGAACGTGCTTACGATGACGGTGATGGCGACCAAGATGCCGTTCGTGGGCCGGGGCTGACGGCCCGCAGATTTGCTGCACCGCACTTCTGAAATTCCGTTTCACAGATCGACGGAGCTTCTCTTCCCCAGCGCCGAGGGCTAGGATTCCGCGCATCAGGCACAGTCTTGCCAACTTAGGAGGGAATACCCGATGGCCCGCATTACCGTAAATGGCAAGACCCGCGAGGTCGACGCGGAACCGAATACGCCGCTGCTCTGGGTCCTGCGCGACACGCTCGGCATGACCGGCACCAAGTTCGGCTGCGGCGCGCAGCTGTGCGGCGCCTGCACCGTGCACCTCGACGGCAAGCCGGTGCGCTCCTGCGGCACGCCGCTGTCGGCGGCCATCGGCAAGAAGATCACCACCATCGAGGCGATCGGCGCCACGCCGACCGGCAAGACGGTGCAGGCGGCCTGGCTGGCCCTCGACGTGCCGCAGTGCGGCTACTGCCAGTCGGGCCAGATCATGAGCGCGACGGCGCTGCTCACGGCCAAACCGCATCCGACCGACGCCGACATCGACGCCGCCATGGCCGGCAACATCTGCCGCTGCGGCACCTATCCCCGCATCCGCGCGGCGATCCACAAAGCCGCCGGCACCAAGGGAGCCTGACCATGACGACCACACTCAAGAATCCTTCCCGCCGCACGTTCCTGCAGTCCAGCGCCGCTTTGGGCGGTGGCCTGGTGATCGGCGTGCACCTGCCGCAGGCCCTCGCCAAGACGGCGGTCACGACGTCGATGCCAAACGCCTGGGTGCGCATCGGCAGCGACAACACCGTCACCATCCTTTGCGCCCGTTCGGAAATGGGGCAAGGCGTCGCCATGGCCATGCCGACCCTGGTGGCGGAAGAACTCGAAGTCGACCTGCACAAGATCAAGGTGGAATTCGCGCCGCCCGGGGAGGTGTACATCAACACCATGCTGGGCGGCCAGCTGACCGGCGGCTCGACCTCAGTACGCGACGGCTGGGACAAGCTGCGCATCGCGGGGGCGCAGGCGCGCATCATGCTGACCGAGGCGGCGGCGCAGAAATGGGGCGTGGACGCCGCCAAGTGCCACGCGCACAACGCCATTGTGACTGGGCCGGGCGGCAAGAAGGCCAGCTACGGCCAGCTCGCCGAAGCGGCCTCAAAGCTCACGCCGCCCAAGGAAGTGAAGCTCAAGGACCCGTCCAAGTTCCGCTACGTCGGCAAGCCGCTGCATCGGCTCGACAGCGCCGACAAGGTCCGCGGCAAGACCGAGTTCGGCATCGACGTGAAATTGCCTGGCATGCTGTATGCGTCGCTCGCCCAGTGCCCGGTGATGGGCGGCAAGGTGGTGCGCTTCGACGCCGACAAGGCCAAGGGCATGCCCGGCGTGAAGCACGTCGTGCAAATCACCGACGGCGTCGCCGTGCTGGCGGACAGTTGGTGGCGCGCGAAGAGCGCCCGCGACGCGCTCGACATCGAGTGGGACGAGGGTCCCAACAAGTCGCTCAGCAGTGAAGCGGTGTCCAAGGGATTGGCCGACGCACTGGCCGGCAAGGCGGCAAGCATCCGCGAGCAGGGCGACGTCGCCGGCGCGATGAAGGCCGCCACCAAGACGCTGCAGGCCACCTATGAAATGCCGTTCCTTTCGCATTCGCCGCTCGAGCCGATGAATTTCACCGCCGACGTGCGCAAGGACTCGGCGCTGCTGATCGGCTCGATCCAATTCCAGCAGGCGGCGCTTGGCATGGCGGCCGCCATTACCGGGCTCAAGCCGGAGCAGATCACCGTCCGGACCACGTACCTGGGCGGCGGGTTCGGCCGGCGCATCGACCTGGACTACATGGC
>JBDTMD010000162.1:0-5374 GCA_039934435.1 Burkholderiales bacterium | reverse complement strand
GGCTCTGAGCAACCGTACCGGTGCGCCCGGTGCGCGCAAGCCGGTCCTGCAGCGCGCGCACGCCGGAAGGCACTACGTAACCCTTGCCGTCCATCGATGCCGCCGTCGAGCCGGGCACCGCACGCCAGTGGTAGAGGATGCGCGGCACGTGCGCAACGCGATTTGTGTGCTCGGTGAAGCGCAGGACGAAGTCGTAGTCCTGCGCGCCGTCGTATCCGGTGCGAAAGCCGCCGACTTCCCGCGCCAAGCTCGCGCGGTAGATCGCAAGGTGTGCGGTGTACATGCACGACTCGAGGTACTCGGGCGACCAGTCCGGCTTGATGGCCGCGTCGTCGCGGCGGCCGGCGAGGTCGATCTTGTCCTCGTCGGAGTAGATCATGTCCAGCGCCGGATCCTGGTTCAGGCGGGCGACCAGCTCGTACAGCGCGTCCTGCGGGATCAGGTCGTCGTGATCCATCAGGCAGAGAAACTCGCCCGTCGCCAGCGCGAGCGCGGAGTTGGTGGCGGCCGCGATATGACCCCCCTGCGCCCGATGCTCGACGCGCACGCGCGGATCGCGTGCCGCATACTCGCTCAGCACCTCGCGCACCCGCAGATCGGGCGAGGCGTCGTCGGCGAGGCAGAGCTCCCAGTTGTCGTACGCCTGGGCGAGGACCGATTCAATCGCCGAGCGCAGCCAGTCCTCGCGCGTGTTGTAGACCGGCATGAGGACCGACACGAGCGGCCGGTAGGCGAGCGCCGCCTGCGCCGCTCGCAGCGCCGCTCGCCGCTCCGGCGCCCGCCGGTCCTGCTCGGCCGCCCAGCGCCGGTACGCGGAGCGCGACGGCATGCGGCGCAGCACCTGGAAAACCCTGCGCGCGACATGCGCCGGTCCGCTCGCGACGAACTCGCGTCCCGCCTTGACGAGCAGGGCGAACGGGCCGCGACCCCTGAGGAAGGGTTCCAGCATCAGCCTTTTCCAGGCGCCGCGAGCCCGCGCCACGCGCTGCGGCTCAGCCACTGCCGCTCGGCAGGTGACGCGTCCTGATACTGCTTCGTTTTGTTGTCCGCAATGAGTAGATTCTCCTGATCGCCCTGCCAGAAGGCTCCGCTGGCGTGCCACTGGTGGCGGGGGTAACCGCGCCCGTCCCTGCCTACGACTACGGCCTCGAGGCCCGCGCGCAGAACCTGGGCCGTCAGGCCGTTGCGACCGCTTTCGATCAAGTGCGCGTCCAGCTTGGTCGCGGTACGCGCCCAAGTGAGCCTGCTGAGCACAGCGCGTGACAGCAGGAATCCGTTGGTCCTGATGTGGTGGTTCGGGAACGCCGGGAAGCGACGGAACGAGTGCCACAGAGCGCCGCACGCGGCCAGCGCACCCGACTCGGTCGGGCGTCGCGGCGAGGCGCTCGCGGGCGCCTCCGCCGCTCCGGGTGGCGAAGCTTCCGGAGGTCCGAAGCGTTGCCGGATGCGTCCGCGGATCAGGTCGATCTCATCCGAGACTACGCTCTGCCACGAGCCCGTCGCGCCAGCAATCCCGACACCCTGCCGGCTGCCACAGGCAAAGATTTTCTGCAGCCACCCGGTCGCCTCGAAGCGGACAAACGAGTTCAGGAACAGGTAGTGCGCGTAGCCGGTCGCCGCGACCGCGGCGCGATATGCGTCCAGGTCCAAGCCGTCGTCGGGCACCCGCAGCACCTCTGCGTCGAGGGGACCGAGCAGGCGCCTCGCGGAGAGATCGGCAGCGGAGCCTTCATCGTATCCCTTCAGGACCGCCACCAGACGGTGCGGCATGCCCGCTTCGTTGGCGGCATAGCTGCGCACGAAGGCCTGCAGCGCCGCTTCGCCGTTCAGCTGCCGCGCCAGATGCACCACCGCGACCGGTTCCGGTCGGCTCACAGTCCTCTCTCCGCCGCGCGCGGCGCTGGCACCTCGCCGAGCGCCGCTTCGAGGATGTCGCGATAGGGCACCGTACGCCGCTGCGCGTCAAAGCGCGGGGAAGCGTCGAACACCAGGTGGACCAAGTGGCTGCGGAGAAAGTCGCGCGGTCGCGACGGCAGCGCGCGCAAGGCGAGCAGCGCAGCCGCGGCGGCGGCGTACAAGGGAAGCTCCCACCAGCGCATTTGGCGCAGCGCTTCACGGCGTCTGCGGCTTCGGATCAGAGCGTGGTACTGCAGGCGACGGTAGCCCCGGTGCTTCACGGCGTTCCCGACCCGCTCGGGAAAGTTGCGCGCCAGCGTCTCCATGGCGCAAAGCCATGAGTCGTTGAGGTTGCTGCCCGGCATCAGCTTGTCGCGCACCCGGCGGGCGATATCCGGCTCGGCCACGTTGCGCAGGAACTCCGTGCCGTCACGCTCCCGCTCGTTCATGTAGTAGTAGCCGAAGGACTTCGGGCTAATGCCGATCAACGTGAATATCTCGGGCGTGGCCACCAGCGGCTCCGCCTCAAGCAGGACCGCGTTGGCCGCATAGTAGTCGGGGTACGGGGACTGGAAGAATGGCCCTTTGGGCTTCAGCCGCTCGACCAGTTCGCGGCTGATTACGAAGTGCTGCATGTTGTACATGTACAGGAGGCGGAAAGCCATGGCGGCGCGCACGGCGCGCAGTGCCGCGGATTTTGGCAAGGCAAATGCCTCGCGGCGCCCCTGCAGGAACTCGTTGTATCCGAACTGGACGAAGGCGTCGGGATGGTCGGGCACCACGCCGGGGTACGCGTACTGCAGCGCCTGTGCATAGATCGCGGCCGGCCGGCGCCAGCGCTCGACCAGCGCCGCGATCGCCGACAGCGCCCCGGGAGCCAGCGCGTCGTCGTCCCCGAGCATGATGAAGTAGTCCCCGCTCGATGCGGCGAGCGCCGCGTTCCAGTTGTCGGTAACGGGCACCAGGCTTGCTTGGCGAAGTGCGCTGATCCTCGCATCCCCGAGGGAACGCACATCGCCGGCGATGTCCTGGTCGGACATGTTGTCCGACACGACGATTTCCCAATCTGCGTAGTCCTGCATCTGGACCGACTTGACCGCCAGCCTGAGCAGGTCCGCGCGATTGCGCGTCGGCAGCAGGATGGAAAACTTCATTGGCCGGGGAGCGGTTTTCGGAATACGGCAGTGTAGGCCGCGCCGCTTCCCTCGCGGCTCTCGAGCGGCGAGAGCAAGCGCCCGATGCGCCGGCCGGCGAAGCGAAGGACCCGTTTCGCGAACGGATGGGAGGAAAGGTGCGGTAGCGAGTAAGTCCAGCCGAACTCGTTCCACCCGAGGCTGCCCTCGTCCCGGGTCGTGCAGAGTTCCTGGACCAGCCCCGCTTCCTCTACCCGGCGGCAAAGCACGGCCGGTGGAATGAGGTGCAGATGGCGAGGCGCATCTATGTGCGCCCAATAGCGGCCGAGCAGGCGGTACTGGAGCGCGTGCGGGTTGGGCAGGGCGAGGACCAGCACCCCGCCCGGCGCCAGGCGCTCGGCGGCGACCCGTACCAGGCGCCAAGGGTCGCGAAGATGCTCGAGCACATGCCAGGCCGCAATCACATCCGGCCGCGCCGCGTCCGCGAGCGCCTCTGCCTCGTCCGGCCTGTGATGGACGCGGACGCCGACGCGGCGCTCGATGAACTCACAGCACTGGCGATCCATCTCGATCGCCTCGACCTCATAGCCCGCGTCCTTCGCCAGCATGCAGAACGCGCCCCACGAAGGACCGATCTCCAGCAGCCGGCCTGAAGGCACGAAAGAGCGCACCAGGTCGATCTTGTAGCGCTCGTGCTCGACGCCCGCGCTGATCGCAGCCTCGGTCTGCGGAATCAAGTGATAGCCGGAAGCGTAGTAGCGGCCGAGATCGTCCGGAATGTTCTCGAGGGTCGCAAAGCCGCAGGCCGTGCAGCGCTTGTATGAAAACTCCTCCGTCGAGGCGCCGCGGTTGTAGTCCCGTACACGCAAGTACGGCGCCATGGAGCCGCCGCAGGCAGGACAGACGTTCATGGATACTTTGCGCGGATGTAGTCGGCCAGCGCCTCGCGCCACGGGCGCAGCGTTACACCTAGCGCGCGCGCCTTGCTGTTCGCCAGCACCGAGTACAGCGGTCGCCGCATGTTGCCGGTCCTGCCGCCGCGGTCCACCGGCACCACCTCTGCGCCGCCGCCCGCCAGCCGCACGATCTCGCACGTGAACTCATACCAGGAACAGGCCCCCTCATTGACCAGGTGGTAAATCCCCGGCGGCGGCAATTTCGCGAGGAGCGCGAAAACCGCGCGGCTCAGGTCGTCGGTTGAGGTAGGGGCGATGACTTGTTCGCTGGCCATCTCGATGCGCTTTCCAGCGCGCGCGTCCGCCACGCGCCCGTCGACGAAGTTTCCGCCCTTGGAGCGCGCACCGGACCGCCCATAAAGCCCGCAGGTGCGGATCACCACCGCGTGCTGCGGGGCAGTTGCGAGCGCCGCGCGCTCGCCGGCGAGTCGGCTGATGCCGTAGACCTGCAGCGGCGCGGGTTTGTCGTCCTCGCGCCAAGGCTCGTGCCGGTCGCCGCCAAACACGTAGTCGCTGCTGAAAGTCACCAGCCTGGCTCCTTGAGCGGCGCAAGCCGTTGCGAGGTCGCGGACAGCCACGCAATTGACCAGGAAGGCCTGCGCCGGATCTTCCTCGCACTTCGGTACATTGTGGAAGGCGGCGCAGTTGATCACTACATCGGGGCGCAACTTGGCGACGAAAGCCGCGGCCTCGCCGGGTCTCGCAAGGTCGAGCAGGTCGCGCGGCGGCGCCTCGATGTCGTGGCCCGGGTTGTTGCGGACCAGGTCGCCGCCCAGTTGCCCGGTCGCGCCAATCAGCAGAATCCTCACGGTAGCGGCGCGTAGGAGCGATCGCGCGGCGACAGTACCGGGTCGGGAACCGGCCAGCCGATGGCAAGCTTCGGGTCGTCCCAGCGTAAGCCGCGCGCGAGCTCGGGATGGTAGAACTCCGACATCTGATACAGCACCTCGCTCCCGTCGACGAGGGTCTGGAAACCGTGCGCGAAACCGCTAGGCACGTACAGCGCGGCGCGGTTCTCCGCCGTGAGTTCGGCCGCGTGCCAGCGCAAGCGCGTGGGGGAGCCCGGACGCAGGTCGACGATGACATCCCAGATGGCGCCCTGCGTGCAACGCACCAGCTTCGCCTCTTCGTGCGGGCTGACCTGATAATGCAGGCCGCGCAGCGTGCCACGCAGCGCATTGAAAGAGACGTTGCACTGCGCGACGCAAGGATCCAGGCCGCGCGCCTTGAAATCATTCTGGCAGAAGGAGCGCGCGAAGAAGCCGCGCTCGTCGCCCAGGCGCTCCAGCTCGACGACGAAGGCCCCGGCGAGCGGCGTCGGCAGGAACTTCAATCGAGCACCCTGGTTTCCGGGACCGGCACCACGAAGCGACCGCCCCACGACCGTAT
>JBDTMD010000161.1:0-5385 GCA_039934435.1 Burkholderiales bacterium | reverse complement strand
GCTTTCGGGCGGCGTCGGCGCGGACGCCGAGACGGTGGCGGTGGCCACCGATGACGGCGTCGTCTTCGCGCTCGACGCGCGCACCGGCAAGCAGCGCTGGAGCGCGCGGGTCTCGAGCGA
This sequence comes from Burkholderiales bacterium, assembly GCA_039934435.1. Lineage (GTDB taxonomy): Bacteria > Pseudomonadota > Gammaproteobacteria > Burkholderiales > SG8-39 > JAABQT01. Next base: position 5,265 of record JBDTMD010000161.1, on the reverse strand, counting down.
GGTGCTGGCGGCGCCGGTGCTCGCCGCGGGCATGGTGCTGGTGAAGAGCGCCGACAGCCGCATCCAGGCGCTGGACGCGGCCGATGGCAAGCACCGCTGGGCCTACCAGCGACCGCCGGCGGCGCTGCGTCTGCGCGCGCCGCAGGGCATGGCGGCGCAGGACGATCTCCTGTATGCGGGCTATTCCGGCGGCAAGCTGGTGGCGCTCGCGCTCGAGGGCGGCGCGCTGCGCTGGGAGGCGACCGTGGCCGATCCCAAGGGCGCGACCGAACTGGAGCGCGTCACCGACGTGGTCGGCGATCCCGTGCTCGTCGGTCGCGAAGTCTGCGCCGCCGCGTTCCAGGGCCGGGTCGCCTGCTTCGACGCGAAAACCGGGAGCCTGGTCTGGGCGCGCGACATCTCGAGCGTGACCGGCGTCAGCGTGGACGCACGCTACGCGTTCGTCGCCGACGAGCGCGGGGCGGTGCATGCGCTCGATCGCACGAACGGCCGCAGCCTGTGGAAGCAGGATCGCCTCGCCAACCGCCAGCTGTCGCGGCCGCTGCCGGTCGGCGAGCAGGTGGCGGTCGGCGACCTGGAGGGATACGTGCATCTGCTGTCGCGTGATTCAGGCGCGTTCGTGGCGCGGTCCGCCACCGACGGCAGCCCGGTACGCGCGGCGCCGCTGGCGCTGGCGCGCGGCTTTCTGGTGCAGACGCAGGCCGGCGGCCTGTTCGCGCTGGCACCCTGAGCTGAAAGCGCGCGCGTGAAACCGGTCATCGCCCTCGTCGGGCGGCCCAACGTCGGCAAGTCGACGCTGTTCAACCGGCTGACGCGGCGCCGCGACGCCATCGTCATCGACGTGCCGGGCGTGACGCGCGACCGGCATTACGGCGAGGGGCGGGTCGGCGTGCGGGGGTTCATCGCCATCGATACGGGCGGGCTCGAGCCCGGCACGAAGACCGGCATCTTCGCCGAGATGGGCCGCCAGGCCGAGCAGGCGATGGCCGAGGCCGACGCGGTCGTGTTCCTGACCGACGGGCGCCGTGGCCTGCACGAGGACGACCGCGCGATCGCCGCACGCCTGCGAAAGCTGGACGCGCGCGTCTGGCTGGTCGCGAACAAATGCGAAGGCATGGCGAGCGACGTCGCGGTGGCCGAATTCCACGCACTCGGCCTGGGCCAGCCCAACGCCATATCGGCTGCGCACGGCGAGGGCGTCGGCGACCTGATCGAAGGCGTGCTGGCGGAATTTCCCGACACGCCGGCGGAACTCACGCAAGCGCGCGACCGCCATCCGCGCGTCGCCATCGTCGGGCGGCCCAACGTCGGCAAATCGACGCTGGTCAATGCGCTGGTCGGCGAGGAGCGCGTCATCGCCTTCGAGGAGCCGGGCACCACGCGCGACGCGATCGAGGTGCCGTTCGAGCGCGGCGGGCGGCGCTACACGCTGATCGACACCGCTGGGCTGCGCAAGCGCGGCAAGCAGGGCGAAACGGTGGAAAAGTTCTCCATTGTGAAAACGCTGCAGGCGATCGAGCAATCCAACGTCGCCGTGCTGGTGCTCGATGCCGTCGACGGCGTGTCCGAGCAGGATGCTCACGTCGCGGGCTACATCCTCGAGCGCGCGCGCGCGCTGGTGGTGGCGGTCAACAAGTGGGACGCGGCCGGCAAGGACGCGCGCGAGCGCATCAAGCGCGAGCTCGCCTGGAAGCTCGGCTTCCTGAGCTTCGCCGAGACCCATACGCTGTCGGCGAAGAGCGGCAAGGGCATGGGCGAACTGATGCGCTCGGTGGATGCCGCCTATGCCGCGGCGATGGCGAAGATGCCGACGCCGAAGCTGACGCGCGCGCTGATCGCCGCAGTGGAGCGCCAGGCGCCGCCGCGCAAGGGCCTCAGGCGCCCCAAGCTGCGCTACGCGCACCAGGGCGGGCACAATCCGCCGCGCATCATCATCCACGGCAATTCGCTCGACCAGCTGCCCGAAAGCTATCGGCGCTACCTCGAAGGCGTTTTCCGCGACACGTTCGCGCTGCGCGGCACGCCGATGCGCGTCGAATTTCGCACCGGCCGCAATCCGTACGCCGGGCGCGGTCCGGCGCCGCGGCGCAGCAAAGCACCCTAGTTTCTGGCGTAGGCGCGAAACGCGTCGACGCACTTTGCGCCGCGCTGCGCGTGGCAGCGCAGCAGCCGGAACACGGGCTCCTCGATCGCGCGCCCCAGCAGCGGCGCCTGCGCCTGCCAGAGATCGAGCGCCTGGTCCGGGCGCGCCGCGGCGAGCGCGCCGCTCATGCCCGCCATCAGCAGGTATGCGCGCGCTTCGGCGCCCAGGTTGGGCGCATCGTGCAGCAGCGCCGCGGCCAGCGCCGTCATGGCGCGCGCGTCGCGCGCACCGACCGCCTGAAACAGCGCAATCCAGCGTTGCTGGAACTCGTGCAGCGAACGTACACAGGGCGCGCTGCGGATGCGCGACCAGAGCGCTCCGAGCTCGGGCGCCGGCAGCGCCGGGTTCACCAGCTCGGCGATGCGCAGCAGGCTGTGCAGCCAGACATCGAAGCGCCGCGCCTCGCGGCATTCGATGAGGCGCAGCTGCACCACTTCGAGGTCCTTCTGCAATTGCGGCGCAATGGCCTGGGGCGCCGGCGGCGCCTGCAGAACGAGGAAATCCCTCGCGTAGCGCGCCTGGCGCATGGTCTCGGTACGCTCGAACGCGTAGGCGCCCTCGAACAGCGGATTGGGCGGCCGCCGCACGAACCGCGGCTCGAGCAGCTCGAGCACCGGGACCTCGGCGTTGAGCAGGCCCACGATGTCAATCGCGCTCCTCTCGGTGAAGCGATGGCGCGTGGCATTCAGATCCAGCACGGGGAAATAATCCGAATTGGCGCGGGCGCCATAGCTCTCGAACAACGGCTCGAGCGTGGCGCGGTCGCCAAGGTAGCGCGCATCGAGATCGCCAACGGTCAGCACGTGCACGCGGCGCAGGTCCCTGGCGAGCGCGGGATGCTCGAAGACGCTTTCCTGCGGCACCGCCGGAATCGGCGCGGCGCTCGCCACGATGAGCACGTCATGATCGCTCGGCGCATACACGGCGTAATGCGCGAACTCCTCGCCCAAAGCCTGCATCACCGAGGCGACGAGCGCGGCGTCGATCTCGTACAGTTGAAACCACTGCACCAGCAGGCCGCCGGGCGCGAGGTGGCCGGCGATGCGCCGATAGAACTCGCGCGTGAACAGGCTCGAGACGCCGCTCACCCAGGGATTGGAGGGCTCCGAAATGACGATGTCGTAGCGCCGGCGGTGCGCGGCGAAATAGGTCTTGGCGTCGTCGATGTGGATCGTGCCGCGCGGATCGGCAAAGGCCGCGGCATTGCGCGGCAGAAAGCCGCGCGCCGCCTCGGCCATCGCCGCCTCGATCTCGATCGTCTCGACCCGCCCGAGCTCCAGGTTCTGCAGCAGCGTATGCGTGGTGAGCCCGGTGCCGATGCCGATCACCGCCACGCTGCGCGCCTCGGGCTTGAGCGCGAGCGGCAGAGCGCCGGTGAGCACCATGGTGATTTCGTCGGTGCCGCGGTCGGCCGGCGCCGTGCCTTCGAGATTGATCGAGCCATCGGACTTGCCGTTGGTGCGGATGCTGGTGGCCGAGCTGTATCGGACCAGGTGCACGGTGGCCGTCTTGCCGTCCCTCGCGTACAGGACTTTCGCGTTGCGCGAGCCGTCGAGATCGCCGTGGCGGTACACCCCCGCGGTCATCTTGTTGGCGTCGAGCTCGAAGGCAAAGGCCGCGGCGGCGAACAGCACGGCGCAGGCGGCCGCGACCGGCCAGAGCTGCGCGCGCGGCGCGGCGAAGCGCTGCAGCAGGTAAAGGCCGAGCGCGGCATCGAGCACGGCGCCGGCGATCAGCGCGCCGATCAGGCCGAGCGCCGGCAGGCCGACGTGCAGGGCGAACAGCACGCCGGCGATCGCGCCCAGCGTATTCGCGGCGTACACGCGGCCGATCGCGCCTTCGCCCGCGCCCCGGCGCAGCAACGCGCCGGTGGCGAGCGGCAGCGTCATGCCGGCGCAGAACGTGGCCGGCAGCATCACCAGCGCGGCGATTGCCTGCCCCGACAGGTTGAACAGCAGGTAGCCGGAGTCATTGCGCGCGAGTCCCCGCATCAGGAACTCCATCAACTCGAAGCTGCGGTCGTACACCGGCAGCGTCGCCAGCGCGGCGAGGCCCATCGCCACCTGCACCCAGCCGAGCAGGCGCTCGGGCGCTGCGACACGGTCGACGCGGCGGCGAATGGCGTAGCCGCCGAGGGCCAGGCCGAGGACGAATGTCGAGAGCATCAGCTCGAAGGCATGCGTTGAGGCGCCCAGCACCAGCGACAGCATGCGGATCCAGCTGATCTCGTAGATGAATGACGCGGCACCGGTGAGGAAACTGGCTGCGAGCAGCAGCGTCAGGACGCCGGTATCGACGTCCGGGCGCGGCGCGAGTGGCGGCGCGCGCAGCGGCCGCGCCAGCGCCCAGACCACGGCGGCGAGCGTCAGGTTGATCGCGCCCGCGGTGCGTAGCGTGCCCGGCAATCCAACCCAGGCGATCAGCAGGAAGCCGCTCGCGAGCACGCCCAGCGCGGCGCCGAGGCTGTTGGTGAAATACAGCATCGCCACCGATTCGCCGGGCGCACCCGGATGTGCGCGCACCAGTCCCGCGCTCATCAGCGGAAACGTGGCGCCCAGCAGCACAGATTGCGGCAGGAGCAGCAGGCAGGCGAGGCCGAGTTTGGCGGCCAGAACCGCCCAGCCGCTTTCCAGCGCCGGCAGCAGCGCCGCATAGGACCAGTCGGTGGCCGTCACAAAGGCTTCGTGAAAGCCGAGCGCCGCCAGTCCGATCACCGCCTCGACCAGCGCGTAGGCCAGCAGCGGGCTGCGCAGGCGCGGCGACAATCGCGCGCAGTAGGCGGCGCCGAGCGCCATGCCGCCCATGAACACCGCCAGCACCAGCGACTGCGCGTAGGCGGCATGGCCGAGATACAGCTTCAGGTAGTGCGTCCAGATGGATTCGTAGATCAGCCCGGCGAATCCCGATACCGTGAACAGCAGGTAGAACGCGGCGCGCGGCGGCACGAATCCCGGCATGGCGGGCGGTTATAGCACGCCGTGCCAGTAAGATGCGCCGCGATGCCCACGTCGTTCCGGCTGTCCGCCTACTTCGGCGCGTACTTTCTGTATGCGGGCGCGTTCGTGCCGTACTTCGCTCTGTACCTCGCGGCGCGCGAGTTCGGCGCGGTGGAGATCGCCGCG
>JBDTMD010000160.1:0-5403 GCA_039934435.1 Burkholderiales bacterium | reverse complement strand
GTTTCGGCGCTCATCGTGCTGACCTTGGTGATCGTCGCCGTGGTGGTGGATGGGAGCGAGGAGCGGCATGGAGGCGCGCCTCGTGCCGGCGCACGGCTACCGCATGGCCTGGATCCGCGCCAGCGCGCTGCGCGGCAAAGGCCTCGTCGCCGCGCTGCTGCTGCCGCTGAACCTGCTCATCGGCTTCGCGCAGGCCGCGCGCGCCATCTTTCGCCTGCGCCCGGACGTCGTGCTGGGCATGGGCGGCTACGTCGCGTTTCCGGGCGGCATGATGGCCTCGCTCCTCGCGCGGCCGCTGGCGGTGCACGAGCAGAACGCGATTGCCGGTCTCGCCAACCGCGTGCTCGCGCGCCTCGCCGACAAGGCGATGACGGCATTCCCTGAGGCGCTCAAGGGCGCCGAGTGGACCGGAAACCCCGTGCGCCGCGACATTGCGGCAATCGCGGCGCCCGAGGAACGCTTCGCTGGGCGCAGCGGGCCGCTGAAGCTTCTCGTGGTGGGCGGCAGCCTCGGCGCGCGGGCGCTGAACGAATGCGTGCCGCAGGCGCTCGCGCTTCTCGAGCCACGGCCGGCGGTGGTGCACCAGTCGGGCGAAAAGCATCTGCAAGCGCTGCGTGCCAATTACCGCGCTGCCGGCGTCGAAGGCGAGCTGGTCGCGTTCATCGACGACATGGCACGGCGCTACGCCGAGGCCGACCTCGTCATCTGCCGCGCCGGCGCCATCACGGTGGCCGAGCTCTCGGCGGGCGGCGTGGCGAGCATGCTGGTGCCGTTTCCGCACGCCGTCGACGATCACCAGAGCGCGAACGCGCGCTTTCTCTCGGAGCAGGGCGCGGCGCTCCTGCTGCCGCAGACCGGTCTGACGCCGCAGGCTCTGGCGGCGGCGCTGCGCGCGCTCGACCGGTCGCGCCTGCTCGACATGGCGCGCAAGGCGCGCGCCCTGGGCAAGCCGGGCGCGGCGCGGCTGGTCGCCGAGCGCTGCATGGAGCTCGCCGGATGAAGCACAAGGTCCGGCACATCCACTTCATCGGCGTCGGCGGCTCCGGCATGTCCGGCATCGCCGAAGTGCTGCTCAATCTCGGCTACCAGGTGAGCGGCTCGGACCTCGCCGAGAGCCCGGCGACACGGCGCCTGCGCGAGCTCGGCGCGCGCGTGGCCACCGCGCACGCGGCGCAGAACATCGACGGTGCCGACGCGGTGGTGGTGTCGAGCGCGGTGCGTGGCGACAACCCCGAGGTGCAGGCGGCGCGCGCGCACCGCGTGCCGGTGGTGCCGCGCGCGCTGATGCTGGCTGAGCTGATGCGCCTGAAACAGGGCGTGGCGATCGCCGGCACGCACGGCAAGACCACCACCACCAGCCTGGTGGCGAGCGTGCTCGCCGAGGGCGGGCTCGACCCGACCTTCGTCATCGGCGGGCGGCTCAACGCCGCCGGCTCCAACGCGCGCCTCGGCCAGGGCGAATACATCGTCGTCGAAGCCGACGAATCCGACGCCTCGTTCCTGCACCTGCAGCCCGTGCTGGCGGTGGTGACCAACATCGACGCCGACCACATGGAGACCTACCAGCACGATTTTGCACGGCTGAAGCAGGCTTTCGTGCAGTTCCTGCAGAACCTGCCGTTCTACGGCAGCGCCGTCCTGTGCGCCGACGACCCCCACGTGCGCGAGATCCTGCCGTTCGTGTCCAAGCCGGTGGTCACCTATGGCTTGGCCGCCGAAGCCATGGTGCGTGGCGAAAAGCTGGCGCACACCGCCGGCTCGATGCGCTTTACGGTGCGGCGCGAGGGCCGGCCGGCGCTTGACGCGCGCCTCAACCTGCCCGGCGCGCACAACGTGCTGAACGCACTTGCGGCGATCGCCGTCGGCACAGAGCTCGGCGTCGCCGACGCTGCCATCCTCAAGGCGCTGGCCGAGTTTCACGGCGTGGCGCGACGCTTCCAGCGCTGCGGCGAGGTGACCATCGAAGGCGGCGGCCGCTTCACGCTGGTCGACGACTACGGGCATCACCCGGCGGAAATGGCCGCGACGCTGGCCGCCGCGCGCGGCGCCTTCCCCGGCCGCCGGGTGGTGCTCGCTTTCCAGCCGCACCGCTACACGCGCACGCGCGACCTGTTCGAGGACTTCGTCAAGGTGCTGTCGACGGCCGACGCGCTGCTGCTGGTCGAAGTGTATGCCGCGGGCGAGCCGGCGATCGTCGCCGCGGACGGCCGCTCGCTGGCGCGCGCGGTGCGCGTTGCGGGCAAGGTCGAGCCGGTGTTCGTCGAGGACGTGGCGCAGCTTGCGGCCGCCATCCGCCGCGTCGCGCGCGACGGCGACGTGGTGGTGACCATGGGCGCGGGATCGATCGCCAACGTGCCGGCACAGCTGACATGAACATGAGCGACGCGCTCCGACTGCAGGGATTGCGCGGCGAGCTCAAGGCCGGCGAGCCGATGGCCCGCCATGTGAGCTGGCGCGCGGGCGGGGCGGCGGCGCGCTTTTACGCGCCGGCCGACCTGGACGACTTGCAGGCCTTCCTCGCGCAGCTGCCGCCGCGCGAGCCGTTATTGTTCGTCGGCCTGGGCTCGAACCTGCTGGTGCGCGACGGCGGGTTCAACGGCACCGTGGTGCTGTCCCATGCCGCCGGCCGTCATCCGGAGATGATCGCCGGGCATCTGTACGCGGACGCGGGCGTTGCAAGCCCCAAGGTGGCGCGCTTCGCCGCGCGCCGCGACCTCGGCGGCGCGGAGTTCCTCGCCGGCGTGCCGGGTACCGTCGGCGGCGCGCTGGCGATGAACGCCGGCTGTTATGGCGGCGAGACCTGGGACATCGTCGAGCGCGTGGTGACCATCGACCGGCAAGGGGCGCTGCGCACTCGCGTGCGCACCGAATTCAACATCGGCTACCGCCACTGCGCGCTACGCGGGGATAGCCGCATCGGCGAGGACGAATGGTTCGCGGGCGCCTGGTTCGCGCTGCCCGCCGCCGACGGCGCGGCGTCGCGCGCACGCATCAAGGAGTTCCTCGTGCGGCGCATCGCCTCGCAGCCGCTTTCCCTGCCCAACGCCGGCAGCGTCTTCCGCAATCCGCCGGGCGATCATGCCGCGCGCCTGATCGAGGCCTGCGGCCTGAAGGGCCTGGCACGCGGCGGCGCAAGCGTCTCGGACAAGCACGCCAACTTCATCGTCAACCCGGAACGCCGGGCGCGCGCCGCCGACATCGAGGGGCTGATCGAGGAGGTGCGCCGGCGCGTGGCCGAGCGCACGTCGGTCGACTTGGTGCCGGAGGTGCGCATTGTGGGGGAGGTCGCATGAGCCCCGGCAAAGTCGCCGTGCTGATGGGCGGCAAGTCCGCCGAACGCGAGATCTCGCTGATGAGCGGCACGGGCGTGCTGAAGGCGCTGCGCGCCAAGGCGGTGGACGCGCACGCCTTCGATCCGTCGGAGCGCGATTTGGCCGACCTCAAGCGCGAAGGTTTCGCGCGCTGTTTCATTGCGCTGCACGGCCGCGGCGGCGAGGACGGCACAGTGCAGGGCGCGCTCGCGGTGATGGGCATCCCTTACACCGGCAGTGGCGTGCAGGGCTCCGCCATCGCTATCGACAAGTGGCGCACCAAGATGATCTGGCAGGCGAACCGCCTGCCGACGCCGCGCTATCGCGTCCTCGGGGCGAACGACGACTGGAGCGCGGTGGCGACGGACCTCGGCCTGCCCCTCATCGTCAAGCCGGCCAATGAAGGCTCGACGCTTGGCTTGACCAAAGTCACCGCCGCCTCGCAACTGCCGGCGGCTTACGAACTTGCGGCGAAGAAGTACCGCGACACGGCACTGGCGGAAAGTTTCGTCGACGGGCCGGAGTACACGGCCGGCATTCTCGGCGACACCGTACTGCCGCTGATCCGCATTGAAGCGCCGCAGGGCAACTACGACTACCAGAACAAGTACTTCAGCGACGATACCCGGTACCTGTGCCCCAGCGGCCTGCCGGCACAGGAAGAAGACAAGCTGAAGGCGCTGTCTCTCGCGGCCTTCAGTATTCTCGGTTGTTCCGGCTGGGGACGCGTCGATCTGATGCTGGATGCAGCGGGCAATCCGTGGCTGCTCGAAGTGAACACTTCTCCCGGCATGACCGACCACTCGCTGGTGCCGATGGCCGCGCGCGCGGCGGGCCTGTCCTACGAGGACCTGTGCCTCAAGATCCTGGAGGGCGCGCATGTGGGATAACCCGCGCCTGCTGAATGCCGCCGCCGGCGCCCTGACCGCGCTCGCCCTCATGGTATTCGCGGTGGCCGGCGCGCAGCTGCTGCTGCGCTCGACGCTGTTTCCCCTGCGCGAATTGGAAGTGCGCGGTTCCCTGGCGCATACGACCCGCGCCCAAATCGAGCAAGCGGCTGAGGGCCGCGTGGACGGCAATTTCTTCGGCTTCGATCTGGGGCAGCTGCGCACGGCGCTCGAAGCGCTGCCGTGGGTGCGCAGCGCAGAGGTGCGCCGCGTCTGGCCCGACCGCCTCGAAGTGACGCTGGAGGAGCACGTGGCCCTCGCCCGCTGGGCCGCAGGCGGGCTGGTCAACATGCAGGGCGAGCGTTTCGCCGGCGAAAGCAGCGCCGAACTGCCGCAGTTTACGGGGCCACTGGGCAGCGAAGCCGAGGTCACGCGGCGCTTTCGCCGCTTCGGCGAGATTCTGACGCCGCTCGCCGTGGCGCCCGAGCGTGTGACGCTTTCGCCGCGCTACGCGTGGCGATTGCGCCTCGCCGACGGGCTGGGCATCGAACTTGGGCGCGATGCGCCCCGCGATCCGGTGGAGGCGCGCCTCGCACGACTGGTGGCGGCCTACCCACAGACTCTTGGCAGCATGCCGCGCAAGCACGACCACGTTGACCTGCGCTATCCCAACGGCTTCGCGCTGCGCCTGGCCGACACGAAGGGCGGATAGGCCATGGCCAGGGAAACCAAGAACCTCGTCGTCGCGCTGGACATCGGCACCTCCAAGGTGGCGGCGCTGGTGGCCGAGCTGCGTGCCGACGGCACGCTCGAGATCCTCGGCATGGGCGGCCACGAGTCGAAGGGCCTGAAGAAAGGCGTCGTGGTGAATATCGAGGCCACCGTCAACGCCGTGCAGCGCGCGCTCGAGGAAGCAGAGCTGATGGCCGACTGCAAGATCACCTCGGCCTTTACCGGCATCGCCGGCAGCCACATCAAGAGCTTCAACTCCACCGGCATGGTTGCGATCAAGGATCGCGAGGTGGGCGCGCTCGATGTCGAGCGCGCCATCGAGACCGCCAAGGCGGTCAACATCCCGACCGACCAGCAGATCCTGCACGTCCTGCGCCAGGAATTCATCATCGACGGCCAGGAGGACGTGCGCGAGCCGATCGGCATGTCCGGCGTGCGCCTGGAAGTCAAGGTGCACATCGTCACCGGCGCCG
>JBDTMD010000159.1:0-5424 GCA_039934435.1 Burkholderiales bacterium | reverse complement strand
CGGCGAAATCTACAATTTCCGCGAGCTGCGCGCGCAGCTCTCCCGGCTCGGCTACGCCTTCGCGCGCGATTCCGATACCGAGGTGCTGTTGCGCGCCTACCAGCACTGGGGCTGCGGGGTGGTCGAGCATCTGCGGGGGATGTTCGCCTTCGCTCTGTGGGACGCCAGGCGCGAACGGCTGCTCCTGGCGCGCGACCGCTTTGGCGAAAAGCCGCTGTTCCTGGCCGAGAACGCGCTTGGCCTGTACTTCGCCTCGGAGATCAAGGCGCTGCTTCTCGTGCCCGGCGTCGGCGCGCGCGTGAATCCGGAAGCGGTGTCGGACTATCTCGCCTATCGCTACGTGCCGGGACCGGCGACGCTGTTCAGTGGCATCCGCAAGCTGGCCCCCGGAACCATCGCCGTCTGGGAGCGCGGCAGGCTGACCGAGGCGCGCTACTGGTCTCCGCCCGATCGCTGCGCCAGCACCGGGGCGCCGGCGCCGGCCGATGTCGCCGCAGTGTTCCTCGGGCGCCTCGACGAGGCGGTGCGGCTGCAGATGGTCAGCGACGTGCCATTCGGCGCGTTCCTGTCCGGTGGCCTGGATTCGTCGACGATCGTGGGTCTGATGCGGCGCCACAGCGCGCAAGTGAACACGTTTTCAGTCGGCTTCGGCGAGGCCGGCTACAGCGAACTGGGCTACGCGGCGCAGGTGGCGCGGCACTTCGGCACCACGCACCATGAGCTCACGGTCACGGATCGCGATGTCATCGACCGGCTGCCGGCCCTGGTGGCGGCCCGCGATGCCCCGGTATCCGAGCCCTCCGACATTCCGATCCACATGCTGGCCTGCGAGGCCGCGCGCAGCGTGAAGATGGTGCTGACCGGCGAAGGCAGCGACGAGATCCTCGGCGGCTACCCGAAGCACCTCGCCGAGCGCTTCGCAAGGCCTTACCAATGGCTGCCGGGCGGCGTGCGCGATCGCCTGATTGCGCCGCTGGCGCGGGCTCTGCCCTACCGCTTTCGCCGCATCAAGACCGCGCTTGCCAACCTGAACATCGAAGATTGGCGTGAGCGCTATGTGCGCTGGTTCGGGGCGCTGAGCGCCGGGGAGCGCGGCCGTCTGTCGCTCCGGGGCGATGCGCGCGGCGCGCACTGCGATGCGGCGCCATTCGACGCCGATCCGCGCTGCAGCTCGCTACGGCGAATGCTGTACTTCGACCAGACCAGCTGGCTGCCCGACAATCTCCTCGAGCGCGCCGACCGCATGACCATGGCGGCATCGATCGAGGCGCGGGTGCCGTTTCTCGACCATCTGCTGGCCGCCTTCGTCTCCGCCCTGCCGGACCGCTACCGCATCCGGGGATGGAGCACGAAGTGGATCCTGCGCCAGGCGGCGCGCCAGCTGCTTCCCGAACGCATCCTGACGCGGCCGAAGGTGGGCTTTCGCGTGCCGGTCGGCGAGTGGTTTCGCGGCCCGATGCGCGAGTTCCTGACGCATCACCTGCAAGGCCCGGCCTCGATGACGCGCGCCTACTACGACCCCAAGGTCCTGGACGGCGTGCTCGCCGACCACTTGAGCGGCAGGCAGAACGGCGAAAAGCTGCTGTGGTCTCTGCTCAATCTGGAACTCTGGCATCAGCGCTATGCCCGGGCATGAGATGACCGAATCCGGCGTGTTCAATCTGACCGAGGCGGTGAGCGGCGCCGGCGCGTCGCTGCGCTGGCGCATCAACCGGCTGCGGTGCATGACACCGGCGGAGATCCCCCATCGGCTGCTGCGCGCGCTGTCGGCGGATGCGCAGAGCATCGGCGCGTTCTTCGGCGCGCGCACCGTGCCGGCCGCCGAGCTCGCTGCCCGGCCGAAACGCTGGATTCACGCCGACGCGCGAGTGGCTGCCGCGCCGTACACCGCGGCGGCCGAGCGTGTGGCCGCGGGCCGGCTGGACGTGTTCGCGCTGCGCGACGTCGACCTCGGCTCGCCGCCGCGCTGGAACCAGGATCCGAAGACCGGCATCGCGGCGCCGCTCGGATTCGGCAAGCTCCTCGACTATCGCAACCCGCGCCTGGTCGGGGACATCAAGTATCTGTGGGAACCCAACCGGCACCTGCATCTCGTCACGCTGGCGCAGGCCTATGCGCTGGACGGCGAGCATCGGCACCTGCGGGTCATCGCGCAGCACATCGAGTCGTGGCTGGACGCCTGTCCCTGCGGCATGGGGCCGAACTGGTCGAGCGCGCTCGAAGTGGCGCTGCGGCTGATCAACTGGGCCGCCGCCTGGCAGCTCATCGGCGGCGTCGGCTCGCCGCTGTTCGCCGATGCGGCCGGCGAGCGCCTGCGGCGACGCTGGCTCGATTCGGTGTACCAGCACGCGCAGTTCGTGCGCGGGTATTTCTCGCGCCACTCCTCGGCCAACAACCATCTGATCGGCGAGGCGGCCGGGCTGTTCATCGCCGCGCTGACCTGGCCGCACTGGCCGCGGGCCGCGCGCTGGCGGCAGACGGCCACGGCGATCCTCGAGGCCGAGGCGCAGCGCCAGGTCGCGCCCGACGGCGTCGATCGGGAGCAGGCGGTGTCGTACCAGCAGTTCGTGCTCGATCTGCTGCTGCTGTGCCTGCTGGCCGGGAAGAAGAACGGCGTCTGGTTCTCGGTCGCCTACGAAACGCGCATCGAGGCGATGCTCGAGTTTCTGGCGTCGATCATGGACGTGGGCGGCAGCGTGCCGATGTTCGGCGATGCGGACGACGGCCGGGTCCTCGGCCTGGCGCCGGACGCCGGGCTTTGCCCGTACCGGTCGCTGCTGGCGACCGGGGCGATCGTGTTCCGCAGCGGCGAATTCAAGCGCAAGGCCGGCGCGCTCGACGACAAGACGCGCTGGCTGCTGGGCCGGGAGGCCGACGCGCTGTTCGACGCGCAAAGCGCCGCCGCGTCCCGGTTGCCGCCGCGCCGCAGCTTTCCGGTCGGCGGCTACTACATCCTGGGCTGCGACTTCGAAACGCGCAGCGAAATTCGCCTGATCGCCGATGCGGGTCCGATCGGCCTGAAAAGCATCGCCGCGCATGGCCATGCCGACGCCCTGTCCTTCACGTTGTCGGTCGGCGGACTGGAATTCCTGATCGATCCCGGGACCTTCGCCTATCACACGCAACCTGCCTGGCGGCAGTACTTCCGCGGCACCGGAGCGCACAACACGGTGCGCATCGACGGCCTCGACCAGTCGGAGTCCGGCGGCAACTTCATGTGGCTGCGCAAGGCGCGGGCCGGCTGCAGCCGCTGGAGCAGCGAGCCGCTCGAGGATCTGTTCGAGGGCTGGCAGGATGGCTACCAGCAGCTGCCGGATCCGGTCATGCATCACCGGCGCATCGTCCTGCGCAAGGCCGCAAGGCGGGTGAGCATCGAGGACACGCTGTGCATGTCGGCGGCGCACGACATCGAGCTGCGGTTTCATTGCAGCGAGGGCTGCACGGTCGAGCCTGCTCCCGGCGGCTACCGGCTGGGCCAGGCGGGCAAGTCGCTGCTGCTCAGCCTGCCGGGACTCGCCGCAGGCAGCGCGCAGGTCCTCATCGGCAGCGTCGCGCCGATCGGCGGCTGGGTGTCGAGGCGCTACGACGACAAGGTGCCGGCGCCGACCATCGTCTGGCGGGCCCGGATCGAGGGCGATGTGGTCCTGCGCTCCGAGATCGCCTGCTGAGCCGACCGGACTAGCCGGAGCCGTCAAAGGTCTCGAATGACTCCGCCATGCTGCAGGCTTCACCGAGGAGACACATGAAGATCTGCGTAATGGGCCTGGGTTATGTCGGCACCGTGGCGGCGGGCTGCCTCGCGCAGGACGGCCATCAGGTGCTTGGCGTCGATCCGGAGCTGCGCAAGGTGGACCTGATCAACGCCGGCAAGTCGCCGATCATCGAGAAGGACATCGGCGGGATCATCGCCGCGCAGGTCGCGGCAGGGCGGTTAGCGGCATCGGTCGATGCCATCGCCGCGGTACGCCGCTCCGACCTCGTCCTGGTGTGCGTGGGAACGCCGAGCCGCGGCAACGGCGACATCGATCTCACGTACGTGCGCCGCGTCTGCGAGCAGATCGGCGAGGCGTTGCGCTCGCACCCGGGCGCGCCGGCCGTGGTCATGCGCAGCACCATGCTGCCCGGGACGATGCGCGCGGTGGTCATTCCGGCGCTCGAAGCGGCCTCGGGCCGGCGCGCCGGCATCGAGTTCGGCGTGTGCATCAACCCGGAGTTCCTGCGCGAAGGCAGCGCGGTGCACGATTACTACCACCCGCCGAAAACGGTGATCGGCGAGCTCAATGCGGCGAGCGGCGAGCTGCTGGCGGGCCTGTACCGCGATCTGCCGGCGCCGATGGTGCGCACCGACATCGAGACCGCCGAGATGGTGAAGTACGCCGACAACGCCTGGCATGCGCTGAAAGTCGGCTTCGCCAACGAGATCGGCAACGTCTGCAAGGGACTCGACGTCGACGGCCATCGGGTGATGGACATCTTCTGCCAGGACACGAAGCTCAACCTCTCGCCGTATTACCTCAAGCCCGGCTTCGCGTTCGGCGGCTCCTGCCTGCCCAAGGACCTGCGCGCGCTGCTGTACAAGGCGAAGACGCTCGACCTGTCGCTGCCCATTCTGTCGGCGATCCTGCCGAGCAACGAGCAGCAGATCGAGCGCGGGGTGCGGGCGGTGATCGAGCAGGGCGCGCGCAAAGTCGGCGTGCTCGGCTTTTCCTTCAAGGCCGGCACCGACGACCTGCGCGAGAGCCCGGTGGTCGAGCTGACCGAGCGCCTGATCGGCAAGGGGTTCGACCTCAGGATCTACGACGGCAACGTGAACCTGGCGCGCCTGCACGGGGCGAACCGCGACTTCATCCTCAACCGCGTTCCGCACATCTCGCGCCTGATGGTGGCGAGCGTCGACGAAGTGCTGCTGCACGCGCAGACCATCGTCATCGGCAATTCGGCGCCGGAGTTTCGCGACGTGCCCAGGCGCCTGACCGGCCGCCAGTCGGTGGTCGACCTGGTGCGCATCAGCGACGCACGCAGCGTCGCCGGCGTCTATGAAGGCATCTGCTGGTAATGCCGCCTGCGATCGCGAACGCGGGCCGGCGCCGCACGCCGCGGGTGCTGATGCTGGTGGAGAACCTGCCCAGCCCGTTCGACCGCCGCGTCTGGCAGGAGGCGACGACGCTGCGCGACGCCGGCTACGTCGTTTCCATCGTCTGCCCGACCGGCAAGGGCTGCGAGCGCAAGTTCGAGGAAATCGACGGCATCGCCATCTGGCGCTATGACCTGCCGGTCGAGGGCGCGGGCGCCCTGGGCTACGCGCTCGAATATTCGGTGGCGCTGCTGCGCAGCTTCGTCCTGTGCTGGCGGGTGCTGCTGACGCGCGGCTTCGACGTGGTGCACGCCTGCAATCCGCCCGACCTGTTCTTTCTCATCGGCCGG
>JBDTMD010000158.1:0-5445 GCA_039934435.1 Burkholderiales bacterium | reverse complement strand
CTCGAAGTACACCTTGCCGAGCATGCCCGAGTAATTGATGGCGATCGCCAGGATGCCGGCCGCCGGCCCAAGGCCGACCGCGCGCACGAACAGCAGCGCCCAGACGATTTCCGGGATCGAGCGCATGACGATCAGCAGCAGGCGCAGGGGCGCACGCAGCAAGCGGCGCAACCAGGCGCGCGGCGCGGGCCCGATGCGCGACACCGAGAGGCTTTCCGACACCGCGAGCGCAAGCGGTACCGCGAGCGCGACGGCGAGCGCCATCCCGGCGGTCGCCAGGGCCAGGGTCTCCAGCGCTGAGCGCAAAACGAGGGCGAGGAATTCCGCGCCCAGCGCCGGCGGAAAGAAGGTGCCCAGAAATCGCCCCATCACCTGCAGGCTGCTCGGCTCGAAAAGCTTGCGCGGGTCGAACTCGGTCAGCTGCAGCGCAGGCCACAGCAGCAGCAGGAACACGGCGGTGAGCGCGATCCGCGCCGTCAGCGCCGGGTCGCGCGGCAGCCCGGCGGCGCCTACCTGCACAAGGGCTGGGCACTCCGCCGCTGGGCGCGCGACAGGGGCTCAGGGCGCTCCAGCGGCACGCCGCCCTGAACGGGAAGCGTCCGCGATTCCGTCGCGTACAGGTCGTGCAGCATCGCGTCGCTGATGCGCACCGGCGGGCTGTCGAAGACCACCGCACCCTCGCGCAGCCCGACGATGCGCGGAAACCACTTCAGCGCCAGATCCACGGCATGCAGGCTCGCCACCAGCGTGACGCCGCGCGACTGCGCCTCGCGCTGCAGCTCGCCCACTGCCTGGTCGGCAAGCTGCGGATCGAGCGCTGATACCGGTTCATCGGCGAGGATCAGCTCGGGCTTCTGGTACAGGACGCGCGCCACACCGACGCGTTGCAGCTGGCCGCCGGAGAGCCGGTCGCAGCGGTCGAACAGGCGCTCGCCGAGATCGAGCCGCGCCAGGGCGGCGCGCGCACCGGCGATGTCCGCCGGATACGCGAGCGACGCCAGCCCGCGCCACAGTCCCCAGGATCCCAGGCGTCCGGCAAGTACGGCGGTAACCAGCCGCTGGCGCGGCGGCAGGGGCGCCGCCTGGTGGATCATGCCGATGCGGCTGCGCAGCTGCTGCAGCGAGCGCGCCGGCAAGGCCCAGGGGTCGACGTCGTCGATCGCAAGCGAGCCCGAGCTGGGGCGCAACGCGACGCCCAGCAGGCGCAGCAGACTGGTCTTGCCGGCGCCCGACGGACCGATGACGGCGACGCGCTCGCCGCGCGCCACCGCAAGCGAGACGCCTGCGAGCGCGCGCTGCCCGCCCGGCAGGACGAGGTGCAGCGCGTCGACGGCGAGTTTCATGCGCCGCGCCTTCGCCTATTTCAGCAGCCCCGCGGAGCGCGCCGCTTCCTCGATGCCCTTGTAGTTCTCCGGCTTGGTGGCGACAAAGCGCGTCGCGCGCTGCAGGTCGAGGATTTCTTTCTGGGCTGGGATCTTCGGATCGAGATCGAGGAACGCCGCGGTGATTTTCTTCACCAGCGCCGGGTCGAGATCGCCGCGCACGGTCCAGTTGTAGTCGTAATAGGGCGGCGTCTTCTGCAGGATGCGCACGGCCTTGGCGTTGGCGTCGCCCTTCTCGATCAGCTTGTCGTACACGGAGGCGTTGAGAGCGCCGGCCTGGGCGCGGCCCGAGGCGACGAACGCCACGGTCGCGTCGTGCGCGCCGGAGAACGCGATGTTCCTGAAATCCTTGTCCGGATCGATGCCCGCCTTGAGCAGGAAGAAGCGCGGCATCAGATGCCCGGAGGTAGAGGCGGGTGAGCCGAAGGCGAACGTCTTACCCTTCAGGTCCTGCAACGTCTTTGCCTTGCTGTCCTTCGGCACGATGTAATAGCTGATGAATTTTTCGTCCTCGACGCGCTGTGCAATGGGAATCGCGTCCCCGGTACGGATGCGCGCCTGTACGAACGTGAAACCGCCGAGCCAGGCGAGGTCGATGCGCCTGGCGGCGAGGCCTTCTACGACGGCCGGATAGTCGTTCACCGGCGTCCAATCTATTTTCATGCCGGTTTTCTGCCCGAGGTAGGCGCCCAGCGGCTGGAACTTGCGCAGCAGCTCGGTGGGCGATTCGTCCGGGATGGCGGACACTTTGAGGGACTGCGCGTGCAGGGGAAGCGCGAGCGCAGCCAAAGCGAGAGGCACTGCCAGATGAGCGAAGCGCACTAGGGTCCCTTCTTGAAGCGGGTAAATGTGTTGAACAGGGTCATGGGATCCTCCCGGACGCAGTCGCGCCCGTGACCGATACCTTACACCAGGAATAACCTCATGCGTCCTGCCCGCCGAGCGCCCGCAGGTGCTGGACCACGCTCCTGCCGAGGGCCGAGAGCGCGTAGCCGCCCTCGAGCATGGACACCACGCGGCCGCCGGCGTGGCGGTCCGCCACCGCCTTAATCTGCTGCGTGACCCAGGCGTAGTCCTGGTCGGTGAAGCTGAGCATCGCCATGTCGTCCTCGACATGCGCATCGAAGCCCGCGGAAATGATCACCAGCTGCGGCCGGAAGCCGTCGAGCGCCGGCATCCAGGCCTCGCTGACGGCGGCGCGGAACTGTTTCGATCCTGCGCCCGCGGGCAGGGGCACGTTGACCATGTTCGGTGCCGGGTCGTCGGTGCCGCAGTAGGGATAGAACGGGTGCTGGAACGTGGAAGCCATCAGCACGCGCGCATCGTTCTGGAAGATATCCTCGGTGCCGTTGCCGTGATGTACGTCGAAGTCGATGATGGCGACGCGCTCCAGGCCGTGCGCCTCGAGCGCGTGGCGCGCGGCGACGGCGACATTGTTGAAGATGCAGAAGCCCATGGACCGCGCGCGGCAGGCGTGGTGCCCGGGCGGGCGCACGCTGCAGAATGCCGCCTCCGCTTCGCCGCCCAGCACCAGGTCGGTGGCGCGCACGGCAGCACCGGCGGCGCGCAGCGCCGCCTGCAAGCTGTAGGGATTCATCGCCGTATCCGGATCGAGATGCACCGTGCCGGACTGCGGCGCGGCGTCGCGGATGGCGCGCACGTACTCGATCGGGTGCACACGCGTGAGCTGCTCGTCGGTGGCGAGCGGCGCGTCGTGGCGTGCGAGAAACTGGCCGATTCCCGAGGCGATCAGCTGATCCTCGATCGCGGTGAGACGCTCCGGGCGCTCGGGATGCGAGGCGCCCATCTCGTGCTTCAGGCAGTCCGCGTGCGTGAGAAAGGCAATCGCCATGGTGCGTCAAATCATACCCTGTACAATCGGGCCATGCTGCTGAAAACACACATCAAACCGGCGTCGATGCGATCGCCGCTCGAGCGCCTGATCGCGGCGGCCGGCGAAGTGATCCTCGGCAAGGAAACGCAGGTGCGTCTGGCGCTCGCCTGCATCATCGCGCGCGGCCATCTGCTGATCGAAGACCTGCCCGGCGTCGGCAAGACCACGCTGGCGCACGTGCTGGCGAAGACGCTCGGCATGCATTTCCAGCGCATCCAGTTCACGAGCGACATGCTGCCGGCGGACATCATCGGCGTCTCGGTCTACGAGCGCGATAGCGGCGCTTTCAAGTTCCATCCCGGACCGATCTTCGCGCAGCTGATCCTCGCCGACGAAGTCAACCGCGCCACCCCCAAGACGCAGAGCGCGCTGCTGGAAGCGATGGAAGAGCACCAGGTGACGGTGGAAACGGAAACGCGCAAGCTCCCCGCTCCGTTTTTCGTCATCGCCACGCAGAACCCGTCGGAGCACGTCGGCACTTTCCCGCTGCCCGAATCGCAGCTCGACCGCTTCATGATGCGGATCGAGCTCGGCTACCCGGACCGCGACGCGGAACGGGCGCTGCTCGCGGGCGCGGACCGGCGCGACCTGCTGGCGAGCCTCGATCCCTGCATGAGCCCGGCCGAGCTGATGGAGCTGCAGTCGGACGCGCAGCGCGTGCACGTGGCGCCGGCGCTGCTCGATTATGTGCAGGCGATCGTCGAATTCACGCGCCGCTCCCCGGACTACGTCGCCGGCCTGTCGCCGCGCGCGGCGCTGGCGCTGGTGCACTCGGCGCGCGCCTGGGCGCTGCTCGAAGAGCGCGACAAGGTGATTCCGGAGGATGTGCAGGCAATCCTGCCCGGGGTCGCAGCCCACCGCCTGCGTCCGGCCAACGATGCCGTGCGGCGCGTGGATGTGGGTGCGCAGCTGCTCGCGGCGGTGCCGATTCCCTGAACTGAGCCGCAGCGCGGCCGCGCCGCGGCAGACGTTAGGCTGCCGCCCTTTCCGCCCGGCGGCGCTCGTTTTCCCGCAGGAAGCGTTTCCGCAGCCGGATCGACTTCGGCGTGATCTCCACCAGCTCGTCGTCGGCGATGAATTCCACGGCATATTCCAGCGTCAGGCCGATCGGCGGCGTGAGGTCGATGGCCTCGTCCTTGCCCGAGGCGCGGATGTTGGTGAGCTGCTTGGTGCGGATCGGGTTCACCACCAGGTCGTTGTCGCGGCTGTGGATGCCGACGATCATCCCCTCGTACACTGGCTCGCCTGGAACGACGAACATGCGCCCGCGTTCCTGCAGCTTCCATAGCGCATACGCTACGGCGACGCCGTCGTCCTGCGACACCAGCACGCCGTTCCTGCGCTCGGCCATTTCCTCGGCCTTGGCGGGGGCATATTCGTCGAACACGTGGCTCATGACGCCGGTGCCGCGCGTCAGGGTCATGAACTCGCCCTGGAAACCGATCAGGCCGCGCGCCGGAATGCGGTAGTCGAGGCGCACGCGGCCCTTGCCGTCGGGCTGCATGTCGAGCAGCTCGCCGCGGCGCCGGCCGAGCTCTTCCATGACGCCGCCCTGGTTGATCTCCTCGACGTCCACCGTCAGGACCTCAAAAGGCTCGCAGCGCACGCCGCCGATCTCCTTGATGATCACGCGCGGGCGCGACACGGCGATTTCGTAGCCTTCGCGGCGCATGTTCTCCAGCAGGATCGTCAGGTGCAGCTCGCCGCGACCGTGGACGATGAAAGTATCGGTGTCCTCCGGATACTCCACGCGCAGCGCGACGTTGCTCTTGGTCTCGCGCTCCAGGCGCTCGCGGATCTGCCGGCTGGTGACGTACTTGCCCTCGCGGCCGGCGAGCGGCGATGCGTTGACCAGGAAATTCATGGTCAGGGTCGGTTCATCCACCCTGAGCAGCGGCATCGCATCGGGATGCTCTGGATGGCATAGCGTGGTGCCGATGCCGAGCTCGTCGATACCATTCACGAGCACGATGTCGCCGGCTTCGGCGCTTTCCACCAGCACACGCTGCAGGCCTTCGAACATCTGCACCTGGTTGATCTTGGCCTTGAGCGGCGCCGCGTCCGGCCCGTTCAGCACCAGCACCTCCTGCGTGGCGGCAATGCGCCCGCGGCGGATGCGGCCGATGCCGATCTTGCCGACGTAGCTCGAGTAGTCGAGCGAGCAGATCT
>JBDTMD010000157.1:0-5446 GCA_039934435.1 Burkholderiales bacterium | reverse complement strand
AGTCCGCGGGATGGTAGTAGGAGATGAACTGCAGCGCGTCTGCGACGCTCTGCACCAGGTCCTGACAGCGAATGATGGCCGGCATTGGCAGGCGCGGGAAGAGTTGCGGGGGACGTTTAATCTAGCATACGCTTGATTCAATCCGGCCTACGTCGCAGAGGAGGAGTGGCATGTCGTCGAACATCGAATCGGTGCTGCATGAGACCCGGGTGTTCCCGCCCGCGCCCGAGTTCGTCAAGCAGGCGAACATCTCCGGCATGGACGCCTACAAGAAGCTGTGCGCCGAGGCCGAGAGCGACTTCGAAGGATTCTGGGGCCGGCTGGCGAAGGAGCACCTCGCCTGGCACAAGCCCTTCACCCAGGTGCTGGACGAGTCGAAGGCGCCGTTCTTCCGCTGGTTCCACGACGGCGAGCTGAACGCGTCCTACAACTGCCTCGACCGGCATCTGAAGACGCAGGGCGACAAGGTGGCGATCATCTTCGAGGCCGACGACGGCAAGGTGACGAAGATCACCTACCAGGCGCTGCACCAGGACGTGTGCCGCTTCGCCAACGCGCTCAAGGCCAAGGGCGTCAAGAAGAGCGATCGCGTGCTCATCTACATGCCGATGTCGATCCAGGTGGTGGTCGCCATGCAGGCCTGCGCGCGCATCGGCGCCACGCATTCGGTGGTGTTCGGCGGCTTTTCCGCGAAGAGCGTGCAGGAGCGCATCGTGGATGCCGGCGCGGTTACGGTGATCACCGCCGACGGCCAGTTCCGCGGCGGCAAGGAAATCCCGCTCAAGCCGGTGGTGGACGAAGCGATCGGCATGGGCGGCTGCGAGAAAATCAAGAACGTGATCGTGTACAGACGCTCCGGCAGCAAGGTGCCGATGACGACCGGACGCGATACCTGGTGGGACGACGCCGTCAAGGGCCAGAGCGACCAATGCGAGCCCGAGTGGGTCAACGCCGAGCATCCGCTTTTCATCCTCTATACCTCGGGCTCGACCGGCAAGCCGAAGGGCATCCAGCATTCGACCGGCGGCTACCTGCTGTGGTGCGCGCTCACCATGAAGTGGGTCTTCGACAACAAGCCCACGGATGTGTTCTGGTGCACGGCGGACGTCGGCTGGGTCACCGGTCACAGCTACATCACGTACGGGCCGCTCGCCGTCGGCACCACGGAAGTGATGTTCGAAGGCGTGCCCACCTATCCGGACGCGGGCCGCTTCTGGAAGATCATCCAGGATCATAAAGTGAACGTGTTCTACACGGCGCCGACGGCCATCCGCTCGCTCATCAAGGCGGGCGCCGACCAGCCAAAGAAGTACGACCTCAAGTCGCTGCGCATCCTCGGCACGGTGGGCGAGCCGATCAACCCCGAAGCCTGGATGTGGTACCACGAGAACGTCGGCGGCGGCCGCTGCCCGATCGTGGATACGTGGTGGCAGACCGAAACCGGCGGCCACATGATCACGCCGCTGCCGGGCGCCACGCCGACCAAGCCCGGCTCGGCGACGTTTCCGCTGCCCGGCATCATGGCCGACATCGTCGACGAGACCGGCAAGCCGGTGGGTCGCGGCAAGGGCGGCATCCTGGTTATCAAGCGTCCCTGGCCGGCGATCGTGCGCACCATCTGGAACGATCCGGAACGGTTCAAGAAGACGTATTTCCCCGACGACTTCAAGGGCAAGCTCTACCTCGCCGGCGATGGTGCGAGCACCGACGAAGAAGGCTACTTCCGCATCATGGGGCGGATCGACGACGTGCTGAACGTCTCCGGGCACCGCCTCGGCACCATGGAGATCGAATCGGCGCTGGTAGCCAATACCAAGCTGGTCGCCGAAGCCGCGGTGGTGGGGCGACCCGACGACCTGACCGGCGAGGCAATCGTCGCGTTCGTGGTCACGAAGGGACCGCGTCCGACGGGTGAAGAGGCGAAGAAAATGGCCAAGGTGCTGCGCGACTGGGTTGGCAAGGAGATCGGGTCGATCGCCAAGCCCAAGGACATCCGCTTCGGCGACAATCTGCCCAAGACGCGCTCGGGCAAGATCATGCGGCGGCTGCTGCGCGACATCGCCAAAGGCGAGGAGATCAAGCAGGATGTCTCCACGCTGGAGAATCCCGGCATCCTGGCGCAGCTGGCGGAGAAGCAATAGGAAGAAGACCGCGAGCGGTGACCGTCAAATGGTGCGGTGCTGCGCCGCAGCGATG
The DNA here is from genome assembly GCA_039934435.1 of Burkholderiales bacterium. Lineage (GTDB taxonomy): Bacteria > Pseudomonadota > Gammaproteobacteria > Burkholderiales > SG8-39 > JAABQT01. The sequence continues at coordinate 3,250 of JBDTMD010000157.1, read as the reverse complement.
ATGTTGCGCTGCAACGTTTCGGCGGCCCGCGGGCCGCTAGTCCGGCACGGCCATTACTGCCGTTGCATCGAGATCGCGACGCAGCGCGCGGCGCACGTCCTGCCAGAGAAAGCGGATGGAGTTGGTTACGATCAGCTTGTCGTGCTGTTTGAGTTCGTCGGCGATCGGCGACCAATACACCAGCGCCTCGGAACTCTCGGTAAACGGCGTCGCATCGTCCGGCACTGCAGCCCAATCGCAGAGTGAGACTCTGGCACGCACGCGCTGCGCATGGGCCGCGTGCTCACCGCCCGCGTCGGCGGGAATCCCAATAGACGTGAGAGTGCCGTCGAGCGTTCCAAGCATGAAAGTGCCGACGTCTTCCGGGCGTGCGGATGCGCGCTTCTGCAGCAATCCCCCCGCGAAAATGCACAGATCCGAGAGGCAGCCGAGCCACACGTGCCACTTGGCGATGTTGACCGACTGCACGAAGCCGCTGTCGTCGAACAGGACCGGGTAGCGCATGCCGGCGCGCGTGCGCAGGTAGCCATACAAGGCCGTCTGCGAAACGAAGCTGGCACGAGTTTCGAGGAAGCTGCGCAGCGCAGCCTGATCGGCGATCGCAGTGCTGCGCCGCCGCAAGAATGCGGACAGGCGATCTCGCAATGCGTGCCATAAATTCATCCAGTAGTATCCGGTTTGCCGCGAGGTAGGCATGCGGCAGGGCATGATAAGGCAAGGTCCCGTAGGCTTGCGAAGCGCGATCGGCAGAATGCGCTAGAATCCGACGGCCCTGTGGGAGGGACGCGGCCGGTTCGCCGGCCGCATACGAACAAGTACAAGCAGTGGTACTGGGAATCAGCCTAAAGGAGGGTTTCTGATGGCCGCAAACATGTCGCAGCGGGAAACACACTGGAACCGAACGCGGAACCTGATGATCGTGCACCTGGTGATCTGGTTCATCTTTTCGTTCGTCGTGCACTGGTTCGCTCCACAGCTCAACAAGGTTTCCATGTTCGGCTGGCCGCTGGGCTTCTACATGGCCGCCCAGGGCTCGCTGATCGTATTCGTGGTCCAGATCTTCATGTTCGCGAAGCAGCAGGACAATATCGACCGCGAATGCGGCATGGCTGAAGAAGACTAGGGGGACACGACATGAGCATGTTCAGAATTCAAGGCTCGTTCATCGACAACCTGCCAAAGATCTACGGCTGGTACACGGGTGGCTTCCTGGTGTTCATCGCCCTGATGGCTTTGGGCGAAAAGCTCGGCATGAGCGCGGACGCCATCGGCGTCGGCTTCGTCGGCTTCACCGTATTGATCTACGCCTTCATCGGCTATCTGTCTCGGACAATGCAGGTGGACGCCTACTACGTCGCCGGCCGGCAGGTACCGGCCGTGTTCAACGGCATGGCGACGGCGGCCGACTGGATGTCGGGCGCCTCGTTCGTGGCGATGGCCGGCGGCATCTACATGGGCGGACATGCGTACCTCGCGTTCGTCGTGGGATGGACCGGCGGCTACGTGCTGGTCGCGGTGCTGATGGCCCCGTACCTGCGCAAGTTCGGCTGCTATACGGTGCCCGATTTCATCGGCACCCGCTACGGCGGCAACCTGGCGCGTTTTCTGGCCGTGGTAGTGCTGGTCCTTGCATCCTTCACGTATGTGACGGCGCAGATCAACGCCACCGGCACGATCGCTTCCAAGGTGCTCCAGATCCCGTTCGAGGTCGGCGTATGGATTGCGCTGGTGGCCATTTTGCTGTGCGCGATGCTCGGCGGCATGCGGGCGGTCACATGGACGCAGGTTGCGCAGTACATCGTGCTGATCATTGCCTACCTGGTTCCGGTATTCTGGATGTCGTCCAAGCAAGGCTTCGGCATCTTTCCGCAGTTCGAGTACGGCGCTGCGGTCGCCAAGATAAGCGAGTTGGAGACCATGTGGCAGGTCGGCATCCTGAAACCCGAGCATGCGGTGGCGGGGATGAGCGCGCTGACGGTCAAGCACTCTGTGGCGATGGACGACCCGATCGCGAAGATAAAATTCGTAACGCTGGTGGCGTGCATGATGATGGGCACGGCATCACTGCCCCACATCCTGATGCGCTATTTCACCACCCCATCGGTGCGCGCAGCGCGCAATTCCGTGGCCTGGTCGCTGCTCTTCATCTTCCTACTGTACTTCACGGCGCCGACGCTGGCGACCCTGACCAAGCTGCAGGTGCTCGACCCGAGCCTTGCGACCAGCATCATCGGCAAGCCGGTCGAGCAGGTGATGGCGCTCGACTGGGTGCAGAAGTGGAGCAACGTCGGCTTCCTCAGCGTGATCGATGCCAACAAGGACGGCATCGTCCAGATCAACGAGTTCTTCATGCGCGCCGACATCGTCGTGCTGGCGACCCCGGAAATCGCGGGCCTGCCGGCGGTCGTTTCGGGCCTCGTTGCGGCGGGTGGTCTTGCCGCCGCGATGTCGACTGCCGACGGCCTGCTGCTGGCGATCGCCAACGCGCTGTCGCACGATCTGTACTACAAGATGATCGATCCGAAAGCGGATACCAAGCGCCGCCTGATCGTGGCACGCGTCCTGCTGCTCGCCATCGGTGCGGCGGGTTCCGCGGTGGCCAGCTTGCGCCTGACCAATATCTTGGGAGCGGTGGCCTGGGCATTCGACTTCGCCATGTCAGGGCTGTTCTTCCCGCTGGTGCTGGGTGTCTGGTGGAAGCGGGCGAACACGGCCGGCGCGGTCGCAGGCATGGCGGTCGGTCTGGGCGTGGGGACCTGGTATTTGTACATGGTCAAGTGGGGCGGCATGGCGCCCTGGTACGGGATCGACGACTTGCGCTTCGGCATCATCGGCGCCGGCGCTAGCGTGATTGCGATGGTGGTGGTCACGCTGATGACCAAGGAGCCGGACGCAGAAACGCAGGCCATGATCGACGAAGTCCGCATTCCGAAGGGCGCGACGGTACTGGCTGCCACGCACTAAGCGCGGCGTTCCAAAACGGGCCGGGGCGACGAGTTCGCCCCGGCTTTTTTTTTCGATCACGATTCGAGTATTCTTTGTGGCCTGAGGAAGGCACATGAACACGCCGTTTCCGCTTTGGGTCATCGCACTCGATTACGTGCTCGGCGTGATCATGTGGACGCTGATCGGCCGCTCCGCCATGGGGCTGTTCCAGCGGGAGGACAGCGAGTTCTTCTTCATGAAAGTCTTCGTGCGCGCGACCAATCCGTTTCTGAAGCTGTTCGCGCCGATCACCCCGGGATTCCTC
>JBDTMD010000156.1:0-5470 GCA_039934435.1 Burkholderiales bacterium | reverse complement strand
TGGCTTCTGGAGCGGGACGGCCGGCTGTGCATCGAGGCGACCCCCAATGCGGAGAACCCGCTCGGGCACGGCGGTGTGCCGTTGCTCGTCGTCGACGTCTGGGAGCACGCGTACTACCTGGACTATCAGACGCGGCGCGGGGAGTACCTGTCGGCCGTCCTGGACCATCTGCTGGACTGGAATTTTGCCGAGCGCAATCTGCGGGAGAGGAGCGATGAGGCTCACGCGTGAGGCGCAATGCGCGAATCGGAAGTCGCGGCGCGCGACGGCCGGTGGCCATCAAGCGCGCCGACCATCGACCGTCGCCGGAGGACGGTATCCGGGTCCTGGTCGATCGGCACCTGCCCCAGGGATTGACCCGGGAGCAGGCAGCCATCGATCTGTGGCTGCGCGATGCGGCACCGAGCCAGGTATTGGGCAACTGGTATGGCTACGACTTGCGCCGCTGGCCGCAGTTTCGCCGACGTTATCGGCAGGAACTGTTGAACCGGCCGGAGATTCTGCAACTGCTGGACGATCTGCGGCGGCGTACGCCGGTGACATTGCTGTTTGGCGCGGTGGACGACGTGCACAACTGCGCCGTGGTCCTGCGCGAATGTCTTGACACCCAAGGAGATCAACCATGAAAGCGCGCGACATCATGACCTCGCCCGTCGTCACTGTGGGCCCGGAAACGCAGGTGAAGGAGATCGCGGCGTTGCTGTTCGAACGTCGCATCAGCGCCGTGCCCGTCGTGGACGGCGCGACCCTCGTCGGCATCGTGAGCGAAGCCGACCTGCTGCACCGGCAGGAGATCGGCACCGAGCACCAGGGGCGCGGCGGCAGCTGGTGGCTGCGCCTGTTCAGCGCCAATCCGTCGGTGGAGGACTACATCAAGTCGCACGCCAGGCGCGCGCGGGATGTAATGACTCGCCACGTGGCGTCGGTGAGTCCGGATGCAGCGGTGGCCGAAGTCGCCGAAGTCCTCGAGGCGCGCGGCATCGGCCGCGTGCCGGTGATTGAGGGCGGCAAGCTGGTCGGCATCGTCAGCCGCGCCAACCTGGTGCAGGCGCTGGCAACCACGACCCGCAAGGCAGATGAAGCGCCGTCTGTCGACGACCAAAGCATCCGGCGGCAATTGCTGCAGGAGCTTCAACGGCAAACCTGGTGGCGGATTGACCATGCCAACGTGATCGTGACCGATGGCGTGGTGCACTTCTGGGGAATGGTCGATAGCAATGACGCGCGGCCCGCCGCGCGCGTGGCCGCCGAGAATGTCCCGGGCGTGCGCGGCGTGGAAGATCACCGCTTCCTGAGCTACGACGCGCCGACAATGACATGAGCCGCGCCGCGCCCATGTCGAGGGACGAGTTTGTGGCGTTCCTGAACGTGCTGCTCGAAGCCGGGCGTAACAGGCTGCTGGACTCGATGCAGACAAGCGCTCCCGCATGATCTCGACCCGTCTGACCGAGATGTTCGGATTGCGTCACCCGATCATTCTTGGACCGATGGGCGGCGTCTCCGGAGGGCGGCTGGCGGTCGCCGTGTCCAACGCCGGCGGGCTGGGATTGATTGGCGCCGGCTACGGGGACGAGGGCTGGCTGAGCCGGGAACTCGCCCATGTGCAAGCGGCGGCGCATGCACCGTGGGGCGTCGGTTTCATCACCTGGTCGGCGCAGCGCAGCGCGGTCGAATTGGCGCTGAACGCGAGGCCGGACGCCGTCATGCTTTCCTTCGGCGATCCGCGGCCGCTGGGTGCGATCGTCAGGGCGGCCGGCTGCAAGCTTCTGTGTCAGGTGCAGGACGTTGCGGGTGCCCGGCTGGCGCGGGCCGCCGGTGCGGACCTGGTCGTGGCCCAGGGATCCGAGGCCGGCGGTCACGGTGGCGAGCGCGGCACCCTCGCGCTGGTACCCGCGGTCGTCGACGCGATAGACCCGATACCCGTCGTCGCAGCGGGCGGCATCGCTGGCGGCCGCGGCCTCGCCGCGGCGCTGATGCTGGGGGCGCAAGGGGCATTGATCGGCACGCGCTTTTACGCCAGCACGCAAGCCCTCGGCCATGAATTGGCCAAGAAACGCATCGTCGAGGCGAGCGGCGACGACACCGCGCGCACCCATCTGTTCGATGAAGTGCGGGGCATCGCATGGCCGCGCGGCTACAGCGGTCGGGCGTTGCGCAATGCGTTTCTGCGACGCTGGCAAGGCCGCGGCCATGAGCTTGCGGCCGCACTCGCGCAGGAGCGTGCCGTGTACTGGGACGCGACGCGCGATGGCGACTTCGATACGGCGGTGGTGTGGGCCGGCGAAGCGGTCGACCAGGTGCGCAGCATCGAGCATGCCGAAGTGCTGGTACGTCGCATCGCCGCCGAAGCCGAGGCCTTGCTGCAGTCCGTAAGCGCGAATGTCCGCGGGTCGCGGCGTAAACGGGAACGCGCCGCAATCTCGCGTCATCCAACGCCACAAGAGGAATCGACATGAGTGCCGCAAACGTCCTGCCCCAGAGCGCAAATTCGCTTTCCGACCTGGAAGTCGCCCGGCTTATCGTGGCGGGCAACGTCCCGGCGTTCGAGGGCTTGATGCGCCAGTGCAACCGCATGATGTTCCGCACCGCCCGGGCGATTCTCGGCAACGACGCGGACGCGGAAGAGGCGGTGCAGGAAGCCTACCTGCTCGCCTACCGCTCCATGCGCGCGTTTCGCGGGGACGCGAAGCTGTCCACCTGGCTGGTGCGCATCGTCGCCAACGAGGCGCTGGCGCGCCGCCGCAAGGATCAGCGCCGAGCGGTCGTCGTGCCGATTCGCAGCGGCCTGGAGGAGCAGGACTTCGACGCGGAGGTGTCCATGCAAGAGCCGGACGGACCGCCGGAGCGCGCTGGGCGCGCCGAGATGCGGCGGTTGCTGGAAGCCAGGATCGACGCCCTGCCGCAGGCGTTCCGCACAGTGTTCGTGCTGCGGGCGCTCGAAGAGCTGTCCGTCGAGGAAACTGCCGCCGCGCTGGGCATCGCAGCGGCCACCGTGCGCACGCGTTTTTTCCGGGCGCGGAGTCGACTGCGCGAGGCACTTTCCCAGGAAATCGACTTCGCGTTTGACGATGCCTTCGCCTTTGCCGGCGCCCGCTGCGACCGCATGGTCGCGAACGTGCTGCGCAGGCTGCAATTCCGTCTTCCCTAATGCTGTCAACCAAGGAGATTCACATGTCATCTTTTCTCGCCATTTCCGACCCACAAGCCGCCCGCCGCCTGTTCCTCGGGCGCTCCGGACTCTTGCTCTCGGGCGCCGCGGTCGCGCTGCTTGCCGGACGCGATGCGCTTGCCGCCAAGAGCGGCGGCGCCCATGCGGCCGATGTTCGCATCCTGAACACCGCACTCGGCGCCGAGCTCGAAGCCATTGCCGCCTATCAGCTCGGAGCTGAAAGCGGACTGCTGCAAAAGCCCGTGCTCGGGCTTGCGCTCCAGTTCCAGGGCCACCACAAGGAGCACGCCGAGCTCCTCTCCAAGACCGTGAAGCAGCTTGGCGGCAAGGCAGTGTCGGCAAAAGCCAATTACAACTTCCCCGCCCACACGCTGAAGACCCAGGCCGACGTGCTGCGCTTCGCAGCGGGGCTCGAGCAGGGGGCGGTGAGCGCCTATCTCGGCGCCGTGCCGCTGTTCGGCAACCGCGACCTGTCGAAGGCCGCGGCGAGCATTCTCGGCGACGAGGCGATGCACTGGGCGATCCTGCGCAACGCGCTCGGCGAAGACCCCGTGCCCGTCGCGTTCGTCTCGTAGCATGGTCCCGGCCGCGCTCGTTCTTGCGCTCGCATTCGCCGCGGGCGCGGCTGTCGCCGCGCCCGGCGACGCGGTGCGCGGCGAGCAGATCTACGCGCGCTGCCTCGCCTGCCACGCGCTGGCGTACGACCGCGTCGGACCGCGGCACTGCGGCCTGATCGGGCGGCGCGCGGGTTCGGTTCCGGGTTTCGCCTACTCGGACGCGATGAAAGCGTCCGGAATCGTATGGAATGCAAAGACGCTCGATCGGTTCCTGGCCGACCCCCTGCGCAGGGTGCCGGGCACGACCATGACCTATGCCGGCGTCCCCGATGCCCGGGAGCGCGCGGATCTGATTGCCTATCTCGCTTGGGCCGGCAAATCGGCCCCGGAATGCAAGGCGGCCCAATGACGAAGCGCGCGCCGTGATTCGCGTCAAGCGCACGTACGATGCGCCCGCGCGGACTGACGGGCGCCGGATCCTCGTGGAGCGCCTGTGGCCGAGAGGTGTGAAAAAGGCGGCACTCGCGGCCGACGCCTGGACGAAGGAAGTGGCCCCGAGCACGCCGTTGCGCAAGTGGTTCGGTCACCGGGTGGAGCGCTGGGACGAGTTTCGCCGGCGCTACCGCGCCGAGCTGGATGCAAATTCTGCCGCCTGGAAGCCGATCCTCGAAGCCGCGACACACGGTCGCGTGACGCTGCTCTACAGCGCCCGCGATACCGTTCACAACGGCGCCGTGGTGCTGTGCGATTATCTTGGTGACCGGGCCAAGCGCGGCTCGCGGCCAGCGTAGCTTGCAGGAGGCACGCCATGACAGTTCATCCGGCAGACCCAGCCATCGTTACCGGCCCGCCCGGTTCACCGCCCGTCAGCGGTCTCGAGAAAGTCCTGCGGGGACTCTCCGTTTTCACCATGCTCATGACAGTGCCGCAGGTGCTTGCGGTCTGGGTCGGTGGCGACGCCGGCGGCGTGTCGCTCGTTTCCTGGGTTTCGTATCTCGTCGCCGCATGCCTGTGGTTCGTCTACGGGCTGCAGAAGCGCGACAAGACGATCTATCTCGCCTGCGTCGGTTGGGTCGTGCTTGACGCAGCGATCGTCGCTGGGGTCATCGTTCATACGTGAGCGCCGATCTTCCCGCGCTGTTCGAATCGCCCGCCGGGCCCGAGGTGCCGCTGGAGATGCTCGCCGCCTGCCACGGCCGCATCGAACGCCAATGCGCGACATTGAGGCGCCTGGTTCCGCACCTCGCCGCGAACGGCGTCGATCAGGAGGCGCGGACCGCGGCGGCCAACGTGATGCGCTATTTCGACACTTCGGCCGGGCAGCACCATGCGGACGAGGAACAGGACCTGTTCCCCGCGCTGATCGAATCGATGGCCGGGTCGGACGCGGTGTGCCTGCGCGAAATGATCGAAGGCCTGAAGGCGGATCACCGGGCTTTGGAAGCCGCCTGGCGGCGCGTGCGCCGCGCGCTCGAAAGGATCGCGGCCGGCGCTGCGGTGCCGCTCGCCGCGGCGGATGTCGAGGCGCTTGCCGGCCTCTACGAGCGCCACATCGAGCGCGAGGAAAGCGAGCTGCTGCCGATGGCGGCGCGGCTGTTGGGCGAGGCGGAACTCGCCCGCGTCGGCCGCGCGATGCGCGAGCGCCGGAATGGATGAGTTCGGCCTGTGAACCTGATTGCGTCCGGCGAAACCATCCGTCCTGCTCGAGGTCGAACGCGCATGGCCACTGTCTCCGTGCTTTTCG
>JBDTMD010000155.1:0-5474 GCA_039934435.1 Burkholderiales bacterium | reverse complement strand
GCCACCGTCGGGTTGGAGATGCGCGAGTAGACGTTGCCGAAGGTCTGCAGGTTAAACAGGCTCGCCGCATGTTCGGCCGAGTCGAACACGAACGAAGTCGTCTGGTAGATCGGCACCGCGCGCGCGCCGGTGGCGACGTCGGGGATCTGGCCGGCGTGCAGCGACAGCGTCTCGAACCCGAATTTGCGGTCGGCCATGCGCGGATTGTAGCGGCCCCGACGAGGTTCGGCGCTCAGCCGCTGGCCTTCGTTTCCTTCCTCCAGAGCACGCCGGTCCAGTCGATCGGGACAATGTCTTCCTTGATGCCGTGCGCGGCGCGGTAGTCCTCGACCGCCCGCTTGCACGCCGGCATGTCGCCGTAGTCGTCGATGATGGCGTAGCCGCCCTGCTGCAGCTTGGGGTAGAGATGCGTCAGTGCGTCGATCGTCGATTCGTACAGGTCGCCGTCCAGGCGCAGGATGGCGAGGCGACGCACCGGGGCATTCGGCAGCGTGTCGCGAAACCAGCCCTTCAGGAAGCGCACCTGATCGTCCATCAGCCCATAGCGGTTGAAATTGTTCTGCACTTGTTCCAGCGACACCGCCAGTTCCTTGTATTCGTTGAACTTGTAATTTGCGTCCTCCGGGTACTTTTCCGGATTTGGCGGCGGCAGTCCCGCAAAGGAATCCGCCGCCCATACGATGCGGTCGGTTACGCCGTGCGCCTTTAGCGCGCCGCGCATGAAAATGCTGGCGCCGCCGCGCCAGACGCCGGTTTCGATGAAATCTCCGGGAACGCCCCGATTGAGCACCTCCTCGACACAGTAGTGCAGGGCATCGAGGCGCTTGATGCCGATCATCGTGTGTGCCTCATCCGGCCAGTCGCGGCCCTCGGCGCGCCTGCCGAATTCGAACGGCAGCCGCTTCCCACGAGTCGTGTTGGGGTCCTGATAGATCATGTTGGTGAGACAGCGCTTCAGGAGATCCAGGTACAGGTCTTTTGTGGTATTCATCGGCTTGCGTTTCCGGAATTCGGCGCCGCAATTTTACTCGGCGATCGGCGTCACGGCGCCGAAGTCGCGGCCCCAGCCGAGCGTCACGTGCTCGTCATCGACCACGCAATCGTTGGTGGGATCGAGGTCCACCCAGCCGCCGCCTTCGCCGCAGTACACCGAGACCCAGGCGCGCGAGGCGTCGGCGCCGATCATCAGGTGGGCGAAATCCTGGCACACGCCGCGGCGCTTCTTCATTACTTCGCGCAGCGGCGTCGATACGCTGGTCGCCTTGCGGTCGAACTCGAAATCGGTATGCATGCGGTGCCCGAGGTCCACTGCGCCTTCCAGCGCTGAGCGCCGGGCAGGGACGCTCGGCGCCGCGAACTGGGCGAGCTCGCGCCAGGTCTCGACGTGCGGCGATTCGTGCAGGAACGCGGCCGCAGGGCGGCGCGCGTGCTCGCGCGCCTCTTCCCAGGTCGCGCGCACCCGTAGCTCCGGGTGCGGCGCGGCGAGCGGCTGCCAACGCGCGCGCGGTGCGAGCGGCGCGTCGAGCAGCTCGTCATAGCGCGCAGTCGCCCGCGGGTACTCCGCGAGGGGTTCCTTCGGCATCGTCCCGCTAGCGCGCCGCGTCGCCCATGCGGTACTCGTGCGACAGCTCGTCGAGCTTCGCCTTCAGCGCCGGATCGAGCTTCAGCGCCGCCGCGGCGACGCTCGCCTTCAGCTGCTCGGGCTTGCTTGCGCCGATCAGGGGCGAGGTGATCGCCGGATTCGCGAGCACCCAGGCCACGGCGAGCGTTGCGGGGTCGAGCCCGGCGTCCTTCGCCAATTTGACGAACGCGTCCACTGTGTCGAACTCGCGCTCCTGCCAGTAGCGCTCGGTGTAGGTCTTGGCGGCGGCGCCGAGCGTGAAGCGCGTGCCCGCGGGCGGCGCGCCGCGCCTGTGCTTGCCGGTCAGCAGGCCGCCGGCGAGCGGGTTGTAGGGAATGACGGCGAGGTTCTCCTCCTTGCAGAAAGGCAGGAGCTCGCGCTCGACCTGGCGGAAAAGGAGGTTATAGCGCGGCTGCACCGAGACCAGCCTGGTGATACCCAGTGCTTCGCTGCGTCCCATCGAGCGCGCGACGCGGTAGGCGTGGTAGTTGGAGACGCCGACGTAGCGCGCCTTGCCGGCCTTGACCACCGCGTCGAACGCTGCCACGGTCTCGTCGACCGGCGTGTTCGCGTCGAAATGATGCACCTGGTAGAGATCGACGTAGTCGGTGCCGAGGCGCTTGAGCGAATCGTCGATCGCGTTCATCACGTGTTTCCTGGAGGTGCCCTGCTGCCACGGGTCGCTGCCCATCTTGCCGCTGCACTTGGTGGCGAGGACGAACTGCTCGCGCTTGCCCTTCAGCCACTTGCCGAGGATCTCCTCGGTGCGGCCCATGTCCTCGAGCTTGCCGCCGAGCGGATAGGCGTTGGCGGTGTCGAGAAAGGTGATGCCGTGGCCGGCGGCGGCATCGAGGATCGCGAACGACGACTTCTCGTCGCATTGCAGGCCGAAGGTCATGGTGCCCAGGCACAGGCGCGAGACCTGCAGGCCGGTGGGGCCGAAGCGGACGTGCTGCATTGGCGAACTCTCCCTAGTCTTCGTAGATCATCTTGACGCTCATGCCGCCGTCAATAATCAGATTCTGCCCGGTCATGAAGCCGGCCTGCTCGGCGATATAGAGGCAGGCGCGGGCGATGTCCGGCGGCGTGCCGACGCGGCCGGCCGGGTGCTGCTCTTTGTCCCGGCGCGAGTGCTTGCGGCCGCGCGTCTCGATCCAGCCGGGGCTGATCGCGTTCACGCGGATGCCGCGCGCGCCGAGGCTGATGGCAGTGGCGTGCGTGAGCGCGACGAGCCCGCCCTTGGAAGCCGAGTAGGCCTCGGTGCCGGCCTGCGACATGAAGGCGCGGGTGGACGCGATATTGATAATGGTGCCCTGCTTCCGGTGCTTCACCATCAGGCGCGCGGCTTCCTGCGTGCACAGGAACGCGCCGCGCAGATTGGTGCCGAGCACGAGGTCGAAGGCCTTGGGCGAAAGCGTGAGGAACGGGGCGCTGGCGCGGATGCCGGCGTTGTTGACGAGCACGTCGGGGCAGCCGAGCGTGCGCGCGGTGGCGCGGAGCCACGTCCTGACCTCGGTTTCGCGGGCGATGTCGGTCTTGAAGAATGCCGCCTGCGCGCCTTTCTTCTGCAGCGCCTTCAGGACTGCGCGGCCCGCGGCGACGTGGGTGTCGGCGATCGAGACGGCGTAGCCGCGCGCGGCGAAATGCTCGGCGATGGCGCGGCCGATGCCTTGCGCGCCGCCGGTGACGGCGAGGACTTTGCGGCGGGTCATGCGGCGCAAGTGTAGCCGAGGGCGACGTGCTTACCGCCGCGGATCGCGCCGCTTTCAGCGCGCATTTCATCGCAATGGCGGCGTTGCATGCAACTAGGGTAACGCGCACCTAGCCGGCGCACCAGCGCCGGAACTGCATGCCGCTCAGGCCGGCGGCTTGGAGGGCCCTGCTTGTTCCGCGGATTCCGGGCGCGCGGCGGCGCGCCGGTATTCGGAGGGCGGGATGCCGACCTGGTTGAGGAAGAAGCGCGTGAAGTTGCTCTGCGCCGAGAAGCCGAGCTCGGCCGAAACGTCGGCAATGCGCGCGCGCCCGCTCGACAGCCTGGAAATCGCGGTCTCGACGCACAGCATGTCGAGATACGCGCGTGGCGAGCGCCCGGTGCACACCTGGAACAGGTCGTAGAAGCGCGAACGCGACAGCCCGACCTGGCTCGCCAGGTCGTCGATGTTGACGTCCTTGTTCGGTCGCGCGCGCAGCAGGCCGAGCGCCTTGCGGATGCGCGTATCGGCAAAGCGCGAGCCGCGCCACAGCGCCGCGCCGGCGCGCCGGCGCGCGAGGTAGTGCTCGACCACGGCGAGCATCAGTTCCTGCAGCATGAATTCCAGGCGCTCGGACGACAGGAACTGGTCGTTGTGGGCCTCGATCGCCAGCGCGTCGGCGAGCTGGCGCATGCGCGGTGTGATCGTCTCCCGGGAGTGCGCGAAGATGCGGCCGCCGATCGGCAGGAAGCTTTCGGGAAACGCCTCGCTCAGCCAGTCCGGCGAGGGGTGGAATTCGATCAGGCGCGTGGCGCCGGCGCCGGGCGTGGTTTCGATCGCGTGCGCCTGCAGCGGCTCGACGAAGATGACGTCGTCGCGCGTCAGCGGCACCGCGGCGCCGTCGATGCGCAGCGCGCAGTCCGCGCCCTGGTGCTTGAACAGGATGACGGGCGCGGTGTTGTCGCCCGCGCCGGAAAGCTCCGGCACCTCGGCGAGGATCAGCCGGCCGAAGCGGCCCTCGAATATGCGCAGGGGTCGGGACACGGACGCAAGGATAACGTCCCCACCGCCATAACGCCAGCGGCAGTTCGCGCCTATTTCATCGAAAAAACAGATACCTGAATCGTCAGTAGGCCAGCCAGCGCGGGCGCTTGGCGGTGATCACCTGGGTGTTCACGCCGACCCAGTTAAGGCCGCCGAACAGCCGCCCGTGCTCGATTTTCACGCAGCGGTCCATGACCGCTTCCAGCCCGGCCGCGCGCGCCTTGACGGCGGCCGTGTCGTTGCACACGCCAAGCTGCTGCCAGAGCACCTTGGCGCCGATGGCGATGGCGTCGTCGCAGAGCGGCGGGATGTCGGCGGTCTTGCGAAAGCAGTCGACGATGTCGACGCGCTCCGGGATGTCGCGCAGCGACGGGTAGCACTTCTGTCCGAGGATCTCGGCGTAGCGCGGGTTGACCGGAATGATGGTGTAACCGTGCTCCTGCATGTACTTGGCGGCGAAGTAGCTGGGGCGGAACCAGTCGGCCGACAGGCCGACGACGGCGATGACGCGGTTCTGCGACAGGATGCGCCGCAGGCTGTTGATGTCGTCCATGCGGTCGATACTATAATCGAGCATCCCCAGGGAGGAGATCCGCATGTACGTCGAAGAGCGCATGTATCTGCTGCATCCCGGCAAGGCCGCGGAATACTTCAAGCATTACGAGGAAGTGGGCATGAAGGTGCAGCTGAAGCACCTGCCGAACCTGGTCGGTTACTACGTCACCGAGGCGGGCATGCAGAACCTGGTCACGCACATGTGGGCTTACGACGACCTCAACCAGCGCGACAAGATGCGCGCCTCGATGCAGGCCGATCCCGAGTGGCAGGCCTACCTGCCGCGCATCCGGCCGCTGATCATCACGCAGGAGACCAAGATCCACAAATGTGCGCCGTTTTTCGTCGAACGCCTGAAGAAGATGCTGGCGGCAGTGAAATAGCGGTGAGCCTGCACCCCCAGGTCATCCAGCTCCTCGAGCGCGCGGCGAAATCGCCGCTACCACCCTACTATGAGGTGCCGGCGCACGTCGCGCGGCGCATCTACCGCGATACGCGCGCCGCCCTTTCGCCCAAGGCGCCCGAGGTCGCGGAAGCGCGCCTGCTGATTGCCCCCGGACCGG
>JBDTMD010000154.1:0-5490 GCA_039934435.1 Burkholderiales bacterium | reverse complement strand
GTAATGTCGTGGTCGTTGCGGCGCATCGTCGTGCCTACCCCCTATGCGCTCGCGCGCTGAGGCGCTAGGATGCGCAACACACGCCCATGGATGCGGTGAACTTTGTCACGACCTGCCGCGGGCTTCCGCAATTAATTGTGATTGTCCGGCGGGGGCGGGAGCGCGCCCTTTGACCACTCAGCCGCTCACGGCAGAAGAACGCGCGCAGATCGAGGCGCGCATCCTCGCCCTGGAGACCGAGCATCACGACCTCGACGACGTCATCGCCCGCATCGCGCGCGATCCCATGCAGGACCAGCTGCAGCTGCGCCGACTGAAGAAGAAGAAGCTTCTGCTGAAAGACCTGATCGCGCGCCTGCGTGACCAGCTGATCCCCGACATCATCGCTTGATCGCCCTGGTGCAGCGCGTCGCCGAAGCCGGCGTTGCCGCCGGCGGCGAGCCGCTCGGCGCCATCGGCCGCGGCGTGCTGGCGCTGGTCGGCGTCGAGCGCGGCGACGGCGAGCGCGAAGCCCTGCGCCTCGCCGTGCGCGTGCTCGGTTACCGTATCTTCGCCGATGCCGAAGGCCGGATGAATCGCTCGCTGGCCGACATCGCCGGCGGGCTGCTGCTGGTGCCGCAGTTCACGCTGGCCGCGGATACGAAAAGCGGCACGCGGCCCGGATTTTCATCAGTCGCGGCGCCCGAGGAAGGTAGGCGGCTGTTCGAGATATTCGTGCGCGCCTGCCGCGAGCGGCACGCCGAGGTGGCCAGCGGCCGCTTCGGCGCCGACATGCAGGTCAGGCTCGTGAACGACGGGCCTGTGACATTCTGGCTGCAGGTTCCGCCATCGCCACGGTCCTGAACCGGGCCGGCGCCACTACTTCGAGCATCTGCAGGTCGCGCGAGTGGCTGATCTCGCGGTGGCGGATCCCCGGCGGCTGATAGAAGCAGCTGCCGGCCTTCATCTTCACCTTGCCCACGCCTTCGTACTCGAACACCGCCGAGCCTTTCAGGACATAGACGAACTGCACGTCGGTATCGTGGCGGTGCCACTGCCCGTGCGGCGCCTTGCCCGGTCGCGCGCGGATCACATGCGCCACCGCCTTGCCGCGCGTGGCGCGCGCGATGCCGAGGTCGCGGTACTCGAAGTAGTTGCGCAGGCCGCGCTTGACGAATTTCGACTTTGCACGATGGTTGACGGCAAATCGGGTCTCCATGAGGCCTCCGGCTCGGGTTGAGGGCGGAACATTATCAGTGGAATTCCGGATGCACGCGCGACAGGTAGTCCTGAAGCTGCGCGACGAGCGGCGCGAGGCGACCGGCGTCGCGGCGCAGCGAATGCTCCTCTATCGCGCGGCCGATGCGCGTGATCTCCTCGAAGCCGTAGCTGCCACCCGTGCCGCTCAGCGAGTGGCCGATGACCCGTGCCGCGGCGAAGTCGCCGCCGGCTATGGCTGTGTGCAGCCTCGGCACTTCGAGACCGCAATTGGACAGGAACCTCGTGGCAATCCCGCGCAGGCGGCTATCGACGCGCACCCGGATCGCGTTGGCGCCGGTAGTAGGTAGCGGCGGCGGCGCGCCTTCAGCGAAAGGCGCCAGCACTGCGCGCAGCCGCTCCGGCGACGCCGGCTTGCTGATCACGTCGTCGCAGCCCTCGATCAGCGCGCGCTCGACGGGCGAGCCTGCCTGGTGCGCGGTAAAGCCGATGACGGGCGCGGCGTAGCCGCGCTCGCGCAGCACGCGCACTGTCTCATAGCCATCCATGAACGGCATGTCCATGTCGAGCAGCACAATGGTGTAGGGTCGCGCGAGCGCTGCCTCGATAGCCTCGAGCCCGTCGCCGACCGCCTCGCACTCGAAGCCGAGCTCGCGCAGCTGCATCTGTACGAGTTCTCGCAGGTCGGCATTGTCGTCCGCGAGCAGTACTCGGCCCGCGAGCTTGTCTGCCGCTGCCGCAGGTGCACTCGCCGGCGCGCTCACCGGCGCGTCCGCCGGCGGCGGCGCCTCCGGCGCCGGAACGCGCATATCGAACACTGTTCCCTTTCCCACCTGTGAGCGGGCGCGGATCGAACCACCCATCAGCTCGACGAGCTGTCGCGTTATTGACAGGCCGAGACCCGAGCCGGCCGCCGTTACCCCGGGGGCGCGCTGGAACGGCTGGAACACGCGATCGAGGCTGTCTTCCGGAATTCCAGGGCCGGTGTCCTCGATCTCGCAGCGCAGCTCGCCCGCCCGCCATTGCGCCCGCAGCGTCACCGTGCCTTGCGCAGTGAATTTGATCGCGTTGCCGAGCAGGTTGATCAACACCTGGCGCACGCGGAATGCGTCGAGCGACAATGCCCGCGGCATGTCTTCGGCCACCTGCTGCTCGAGCACGAGGCCCTTATCGTGCGCCATGACGCGAAGCGTGGAGAGAACGTCGTCGAGCAGCAGGCGTGGCTCACGCGCCGTGCGCTCCAGGTTGAGCTGCCCCGCCTCGATGCGCGCCAGGTCGAGATTGTTGTTGACCAGCGCCAGCAGGTGCTCGCAGTTGCGCGCGATGATGCCGCCATGGTGCAGGCGCTGCTCGCGTCCGATGTCGTCGCCATAAAGATTGAACTTGTTGAATCCCATGATCGCCGTGACGGGCGTACGCAGCTCGTGCGTCATGTGGTTGAGAAACTCGGTCTTCATGCGGTTGGCTTCCAGCGCCGCGCTCTTTTCGTAGAACAGGCGTTGCCGTTCCTGGTAGAGGGCGAACAGCCAGACGCCAAGCGCGGCGGCGTAAGCTGCAATTCCGGCAGCAGCGGCGAACACCCAGTGCGTCTGCTGGCTGGCGGCAGTCAGGCCGAGCACGGCAGCGGCGAGCAGTGCCGCCCCCGCTGCGAGGCCGACGGCAAAATCGCGCGGACGCAATCCCGCGCCGCGTCTCGCCAGGCCAGCGGGCCAGGCGAGTGCGAGCGCAACGAGGGCGAAATCCAGCCACGCGCGTGGCGGTCGCAGCACCTCGCCCGCGTTCAGGCTCGCCGCGACGAGCGCGTTGACAAATAGGCCCGGAAACCGCCCTGCGGGTGTGAGCGTGACATCACCCAATACGGCGCTCGAGCTACCGACGAATACCGTCCGGTCACGCACGAGATCGCCGATGTGTGCACTGCCGGTCGCTCCGTCCGCGGCATCCAGCACCTGGAAAAATGGAATGACCGTCAGGTCGGCGATATTGGCGGGCAGGCGCGGCGCAATGCTGCCGTCTGCGGCGATCGGCCAGGCGCGATCGCCAATTCGAATTTGACCATTCTCCACGATTAGCGACTGCCCGGAATCGGCGGCGAGCATCGCCGCCATCGCGAATCCGGGCAGGACTTTGCCGTAGGCGAGGTGCAACGCCGCGAGCCGGCGCACGACGCCATCGTCGTCGGCGACCGTACTGATGACGCCGACGCGCGCATTGGACGCCTGGGTCAGGACTTCCAGAGGTAGCGTCACGTCCGGCCAGCTGTGGGCGAATGCGGCGACGCGCGGATCGCCTTGCGCGTCGAAAAGCGCGAGCTGCGCCAATTGTGCTTCGTATCGCGCCGACCTGGCGTAGGGATAGGGCAGGGCGGCGGCGGCGAGCACGCCGCGGCGATCGAGGGCGGCGGCGAAGTCAGCGTCTCCGGCGCGCGGCTCCGCGAACAGGATGTCGTAGGCGACCACGCGCGCGCCGCTTGCCGCCAGAAACCGGTGCGCCCGGGCGTAGGCGTCGCGCGCGTACGGCCAGGCGCCGAGTCGCGATTGCAGCCGCTGCATCGAGACCTCGTCCACATCGACGACCACGACGCGATCGAACGGCAGCGCACGGGCGAACTGGCGCTGCAGCGCATCGTCAACCCACCACGACAGGCGCGGGAAAAGGGTGGTCTGCGAGAACAGAGCCGCCAGCGCCAATCCGCCCGCGACTACCAGCAGCGCGCGCAGCCAGCCGGAGTGTGCATGCGATCGCACGCTGTCCTGCCAGGACATTGTGAGCGACAATTCTAGTGCAAATCCTCAGCGCGGCCGCTCGCCATGGGTGTGCGTGGCGGCGACAGCTGCCCGACGGCGCCGGGGTCGACCAAGACTATGCGCCGACATGTTCGACTTTGGGTCATCTCGCTTGCGGCCGCGGCGCTGCTGGGCGGGCCGGCCGTCGCCGCCGCGCAGCCCGCGCTCGCCGACCTGCTCACGCGAGCGGGCGCGCTTGCCGTGGCCGGCGAGCATGCCGAGGCGTATGCGCTCCTGTCTGCCGAAGAGGACACCTACATCGGCGAACTGGAATTCGATTACGCGCTTGGGCGCGCGGCACTGAATGCCGGCCGTCCCGACCGCGCGACGCTTGCATTCTCGCGCGTACTGTCGCTCGAGCCCGGCCATGCCGGCGCTCGCATCGACATGGGGCGCGCGTATCTGGCGTTGGGAAACTGGGCGCAGGCGCGCGCCGCGTTCGACGCATTGCTGGCGCTCGAGCCGCCGCCGGCACTGCGCGCGCAGCTGCTCGTCTACCTTGGCGAGGCGCGAGGCGAGGGACGGAGCGCTGCCACGGCACGCGGCTACCTCAGCGTTTTCGGTGGCACGAGCTCCAACGTCAATCAGGCCCCGGGCGAGAGCCAGGTGTTCGTGCCCGGACTGCTGGCGGTGCTGCAGCTGGCAGATCAGAACGTGCGCAAGGAAGACAGCTTTGATGGCATTGGCGCCGGCATCGAAGCCGCAATGCCGCTCGGCGGGCGCTTCTCGCTCATCGGCGGCGCCGAATACCTGGGGCGGTTCAATATGCACGAATCGGACTTCGATGTCGGCGGGCTCGCCGCCAACGTGGGGCTCGGCTGGGCGGGCGAGCGCCACGTGGTGCGCGGCCAGCTGCAGGCGGTGCGCAGCACCCTCGGCGGCTCGACCAGTCGGGAAGTGCGTGCGCTCAGTCTCGATTTTTCGGAGAATTCCGCGGCGCCGGGCTCGCTGGGCACGTTGTTCGGTTTTTTGCATGTGGGCAGCTATCGCCATCCGCCGGCGGAGCTGAAAGTGTTTGACGCCGACTTCCTCACCGTCGGCGCCGGCGCCAACATGCCGATTAACCAAAAGTCGACAGCCAGTGTCGTACTTCTGGCAGGCGGAGACCAAGACCGAGGGGGAAATCCGAACGGCAACCGCAGCGGCCTCGGCCTGCGCGTTGCGTGGGAGCGGGTTCTTGGACCCAAGCTCAGGCTGGCGGTACTGGCTGCGGTACAGAATTCGCATTACGACGGCTTCGATGCGGCGTTCCTCGTGCGGCGCGAGGACCGGCGCAGCGACCTGGAAAGCTTCCTGCGGTACCAGCTCGCCCCGAAGCTGGAGCTGCGGTTGGGCTTCCTGCGCTCGGTGCAGGAATCGAACATCGCCATTTATCAGTTTGGCCGCACCGACTGGACATTGACGCTGCGCCGGGAGTTCGACTAGCGATTGGGTAAGGAAATGTCAGGCGCAGGCACGATGCCTCTGGGCGCCGGGCTGATACTTGCGACATGATTCTTGCGAGGGC